>NZ_JBJQKY010000015.1:0-117089 GCF_046486595.1 Escherichia sp. WS3063 | reverse complement strand
GTGGCTAAACTCGCCACGCTGTCAGATGGCACAGTCTTTGAGCCTGTAAACAGTTTTCAGAAAAACCAGAAGACGCTGGCGAGACTTCAGCGACAGTTAAGCCGCAAGGTCGAATTCAGCAATAACTGGCAGAAGCAGAAACGCAAAATACAGCGACTGCATTCCCGTATCGCAAATATCCGCAGGGACTACCTTCACAAAGTCACAACGACCGTCAGCAAAAACCACGCAATGATAGTCATTGAGGATTTGAAGGTCAGCAACATGTCAAAGTCAGCAGCGGGTACGGTCAGCCAGCCGGGACGCAATGTCCGGGCAAAATCAGGTTTAAACCGTTCGGTACTGGATCAGGGCTGGTATGAAATGCGCCGCCAGCTTGAGTACAAGCAGCTCTGGCGTGGCGGTCAGGTGCTTGCTGTTCCGCCAGCGTACACAAGCCAGCGTTGCACGTGCTGTGGTCATACAGCGAAAGAAAATCGCCTGTCACAAAGTCAATTCAGATGCCAGGTATGTGGATATACAGCGAACGCCGATGTAAATGGCGCTCGTAACATTTTAGCGGCGGGGCACGCCGTTCTTGCCTGTGGAGGGATGGTGCAGTCAGGCCGCCCGTTGAAGCAGGAACCCACCGAAATGATTCAGGCGACAGCCTGAACGTAGCAGGGATCCACGTCCTTCAGGGCGTGGAGGATGTCAATGAGTTGCGTCATCTCCTGGTTCAGTGTGCTGACGCTGTGTTTCATCTGCCGCACTTCGCTTTGCTGCACACAGGCGCTAAGGCTGAACAGGCTTCCCAGCAGGAGCAGTCGAAAAACGTTAGTATTCATAGGTCGTCCCTTTCTCGTCGCAATTAGCCTAATGGTAGAGGGTAAAAGCAGTGAAAGCATCGATCCTTTATCTCAAAAGCGTTGCGCCTTTGTTGTATCGTCAGTTCAGGGTAAAATAGATTTCTGTTAACCACCTGGTCAGGACGCCGTATGCATTGCCCATTCTGTTTCGCCGTGGACACTAAGGTAATTGACTCTCGTCTCGTGGGCGAGGGTTCATCCGTACGCCGCCGTCGGCAGTGTCTGGTGTGTAATGAACGTTTCACCACCTTTGAAGTGGCGGAGCTGGTTATGCCGCGTGTTGTAAAAAGCAACGACGTGCGTGAACCGTTTAATGAAGAGAAATTACGTAGCGGAATGCTGCGGGCGCTGGAAAAACGTCCGGTGAGTTCCGATGACGTCGAAATGGCAATCAATCATATAAAATCGCAGCTGCGCGCCACCGGTGAGCGCGAAGTGCCGAGCAAGATGATTGGCAATCTGGTGATGGAGCAATTGAAAAAGCTCGATAAAGTCGCCTATATCCGTTTTGCCTCTGTCTACCGCAGTTTCGAAGATATCAAAGAATTTGGCGAAGAGATCGCGCGCCTGGAGGACTAAGCCGTGCAGGACGAGTATTACATGGCGCGGGCGCTAAAGCTGGCGCAACGAGGACGTTTTACCACGCATCCCAACCCGAATGTCGGGTGCGTCATTGTCAAAGATGGCGAAACTGTCGGTGAAGGTTACCATCAACGAGCGGGTGAACCGCATGCCGAGGTACACGCGTTGCGCATGGCCGGCGAAAAAGCCAAAGGCGCAACGGCGTATGTCACACTCGAACCCTGTAGCCATCATGGTCGTACGCCACCGTGTTGTGATGCATTAATTGCTGCGGGCGTGGCGCGCGTGGTTGCTGCAATGCAAGACCCCAATCCGCAGGTCGCTGGGCGTGGACTTTACCGTCTACAACAGGCTGGTATTGACGTCAGCCACGGGTTGATGATGAGTGAAGCCGAGCAATTGAATAAAGGCTTTCTCAAGCGGATGCGCACCGGCTTTCCTTATATTCAGTTAAAACTTGGCGCATCGCTTGATGGCCGCACGGCGATGGCGAGCGGCGAAAGCCAGTGGATCACTTCGCCTCAGGCGCGGCGCGACGTACAACGACTGCGCGCACAAAGTCATGCCATTTTAACCAGCAGCGCCACGGTGCTGGCGGATGATCCAGCCTTAACAGTGCGTTGGTCTGAACTGGATGAACAAACTCAGGCGCTCTATCCGCAACAAAATCTCCGTCAGCCGATACGTATTGTGATTGATAGCCAAAATCGCGTGACGCCGGAACATCGCATTGTGCAGCAGCCCGGCGAAACTTGGTTCGCGCGTACTCAGGATGATTCTCGTGAGTGGCCGGAAACGGTGCGTACCTTGCTGATTCCAGAGCATAAAGGTCATCTGGATCTGGTTGTACTGATGATGCAACTGGGTAAACAGCAAATTAACAGCATCTGGGTGGAAGCGGGGCCAACGCTCGCTGGCGCATTGCTACAGGCGGGGTTAGTCGATGAGCTGATTGTCTATATCGCACCTAAACTATTAGGCAGCGACGCCCGTGGATTATGCTCGCTGCCAGGGCTTGAGAAATTAGCCGACGCCCCCCAATTTAAATTCAAAGAGATACGTCATGTAGGCCCGGATGTTTGCCTGCATTTAGTGGGTGCATGATCTCCCGGCTCGAAAGGGAAGCAGAGCACGAAATATTATGCTAAAATCCGCCCCCCTGCGGGGCCATACTCGAACCCGAAGGAAGAAAATGAACATTATTGAAGCTAACGTTGCTACCCCGGACGCTCGCGTCGCCATCACCATCGCGCGTTTCAACAACTTTATCAATGACAGCCTGCTGGAAGGTGCAATTGACGCACTGAAACGTATCGGTCAGGTAAAAGATGAAAACATTACCGTTGTTTGGGTGCCTGGTGCCTATGAGCTGCCGCTGGCGGCGGGTGCACTGGCTAAAACCGGTAAATACGACGCGGTGATTGCGCTGGGTACGGTTATTCGTGGTGGCACTGCCCACTTTGAATATGTCGCTGGTGGTGCAAGCAACGGCCTGGCGCATGTTGCCCAGGACAGCGAAATTCCGGTTGCTTTTGGTGTTCTGACCACTGAAAGCATTGAACAAGCGATCGAACGTGCTGGCACCAAAGCTGGCAACAAAGGTGCAGAAGCTGCACTGACCGCGCTTGAAATGATTAATGTATTGAAAGCCATCAAGGCCTGAAATTAGTAAGGGGAAATCCGTGAAACCTGCTGCTCGTCGCCGCGCTCGTGAGTGTGCCGTCCAGGCGCTCTACTCCTGGCAGTTGTCCCAGAACGACATCGCTGATGTTGAATACCAGTTCCTGGCTGAACAGGATGTAAAAGACGTTGACGTCCTGTACTTCCGTGAGCTGCTGGCCGGGGTGGCGACTAACACCGCATACCTCGACGGACTGATGAAGCCATACCTGTCCCGCCTGCTGGAAGAACTGGGCCAGGTAGAAAAAGCAGTACTGCGCATTGCGCTGTACGAGCTGTCTAAACGTAGCGATGTGCCATACAAAGTGGCCATTAACGAAGCGATCGAACTGGCGAAATCGTTCGGCGCAGAAGACAGCCATAAGTTCGTCAACGGCGTACTCGATAAAGCAGCACCTGTGATTCGCCCTAACAAAAAGTGATATCCAGGCCGGTAGATTCACGGAAGACCGTTCCGCGATCGCCGGCCTTTTCTTTTTTACCTGCTGAGGCATAACGTATGGCATGTGGCGAGTTCTCCCTGATTGCCCGTTATTTTGACCGTGTAAGAAGTTCTCGTCTTGATGTCGAACTGGGCATCGGCGACGATTGCGCACTTCTCAATATCCCCGAGAAGCAGACCCTGGCGATCAGCACTGATACGCTGGTGGCGGGCAACCACTTCCTCCCTGATATCGATCCTGCTGATCTGGCGTATAAAGCACTGGCGGTGAACCTAAGCGATCTGGCAGCGATGGGGGCCGATCCAGCCTGGCTGACGCTGGCATTAACCTTACCGGACGTCGACGAAGCGTGGCTTGAGTCCTTCAGCGACAGTTTGTTTGATCTTCTCAATTATTACGATATGCAACTCATTGGCGGCGATACCACGCGTGGGCCATTATCAATGACGCTGGGTATCCACGGCTTTGTTCCGATGGGACGAGCCTTAACGCGCGCTGGGGCGAAACCGGGTGACTGGATCTATGTGACCGGTACACCGGGCGATAGCGCCGCCGGGCTGGCGATTTTGCAAAACCGTTTGCAGGTTGCCGATGCTAAAGATGCGGACTACTTGATCAAACGTCATCTCCGTCCATCGCCGCGTATTTTACAGGGGCAGGCACTGCGCGATCTGGCAAATTCAGCTATCGATCTCTCTGACGGTCTGATTTCCGATCTCGGGCATATCGTGAAAGCCAGCGACTGCGGCGCACGTATTGACCTGGCATTGCTGCCGTTTTCTGATGCGCTTTCTCGCCATGTTGAACCTGAACAGGCGTTGCGCTGGGCGCTCTCTGGCGGTGAAGATTACGAGTTGTGTTTCACTGTGCCGGAACTGAACCGTGGCGCGCTGGATGTGGCTCTCGGACACCTGGGCGTACCGTTTACCTGTATCGGGCAAATGACCGCCGATATCGAAGGGCTTTGTTTTATTCGTGACGGCGAACCTGTCACGTTAGACTGGAAAGGATATGACCATTTTGCCACGCCATAAAGATGTCGCGAAAAGTCGCCTGAAGATGAGTAATCCGTGGCATCTGCTTGCTGTCGGATTCGGAAGTGGATTAAGCCCAATCGTTCCTGGCACGATGGGATCGCTGGCAGCGATTCCGTTCTGGTATCTGATGACTTTTTTGCCCTGGCAGCTCTATTCGCTGGTGGTGATGCTGGGGATCTGTATCGGCGTGTATCTTTGTCATCAAACGGCGAAAGACATGGGTGTGCACGATCACGGCAGCATTGTCTGGGACGAATTTATCGGTATGTGGATCACGCTCATGGCGCTGCCGACCAATGACTGGCAGTGGGTTGCCGCCGGGTTTGTGATTTTCCGTATTCTGGATATGTGGAAGCCGTGGCCGATCCGTTGGTTTGATCGCAATGTACATGGCGGCATGGGGATCATGATTGACGATATTGTCGCCGGGGTGATTTCCGCAGGCATCCTGTACTTTATTGGACATCACTGGCCGCTGGGTATTCTGTCGTAGTTGTGCACCGATGCCTGATGTGACGCTTGTCACGTCTCATCAGGCCTGCATACCTATTTAAATCCTACTACCGGATGCGGTTTATACGGCGTTTCCAGTTCAGCAATCTGTTCCGGCTTTAAAGTGATATCCACCGCGTTCAGCAGCTCATCAAGCTGTTCTTCCCGCGAAGTTCCGATAATCGGTGCGGCAATGCCCGGTTTACTCAACAACCAGGCCAGCGCAACTTGTGCTCGTGTTGCACCAAGTTCTTCACTGACGCCCGTTAAGCGTTCTGCAATTTGTGCGTCATTTTCATCGCTTTCTTGGTAGAGATTTTTCCCCACTTCATCCGACACCAGCCGTGCGGTGGTTTCTCCCCAAGGACGCGTCAGACGGCCCCGCGCCAGCGGGCTCCATGGAATCACCGCCACGCCTTCCTGATAACACAGCGGCAGCATCTCGCGCTCTTCTTCACGATAAATCAGATTGTAGTGATCCTGCATACTGACAAACTGCGCCCAGCCGTGCTGTTTTTGTAGTTCCAGTGCTTGAGCAAACTGCGAAGCGTGCATGGATGACGCGCCGATATAACGCGCTTTCCCGGCTTTTACCACGTCGTTGAGGGCTTCCAGCGTCTCTTCGATCGGCGTGTTGTAATCCCAGCGATGAATTTGCAGGATATCGACATAATCCATGCCGAGACGGCGCAGGCTGTCGTCGATAGAGCGCAAAATTTGTGCACGGGATAATCCTTCCGGTAAATCACCAACGCGATGGAACACTTTGGTCGCAACGACCACGTCTTCACGACGGGCGAAATCCCGCAGTGCGCGACCGACGATCTCTTCGCTGCTGCCATCGGAATAGCTATTGGCGGTATCAAAGAAATTTATGCCGCCTTCCAGCGCGCGTTTAATGATGGGACGGCTGCTTTCTTCCGGCAGTGTCCATGCGTGATTACCGCGATCTGGCTCGCCAAAGGTCATACAGCCGAGGCAAAGTCGGGAAACGCGAAGGTCGGTTTTTCCTAAGGGGTTGTATTGCATGCTGCCACTCCTGCCATGAATAATTTCTTAAGCATAGCAGGAGTGGAGTAGGGATTATGCCAGCCAGGCCTTGATTTTGGCTTCCATACCGGCGGCATCGAGGCCGAGTTCGGCGCGCATTTCTTCCTGTGTTCCTTGTGGAATAAAGAAGTCAGGCAGGCCAATGTTCAGCACGGGTACTGGTTTACGATGGGCCATCAGCACTTCGTTCACTCCGCTGCCTGCGCCGCCCATAATGGCGTTTTCTTCTACGGTGACCAGCGCTTCATGGCTGGCGGCTATTTCCAGAATTAACGCTTCATCAAGCGGTTTCACAAAACGCATATCGACCAGCGTAGCGTTCAGCGATTCAGCGACTTTCGCCGCTTCTGGCATCAGCGTACCAAAGTTAAGGATCGCCAGTTTCTCGCCACGACGCTTCACAATGCCTTTGCCAATTGGCAGTTTTTCCAGCGGCGTCAGTTCCACGCCAACCGCGTTGCCACGCGGGTAGCGTACCGCTGACGGGCCATCGTTATAGTGATAGCCGGTATAGAGCATCTGGCGACATTCGTTTTCATCGCTCGGGGTCATAATGACCATTTCCGGTATGCAGCGCAGGTAAGAGAGATCAAAAGCGCCCTGGTGGGTTTGACCGTCAGCACCAACAATGCCCGCGCGGTCAATGGCGAACAGAACCGGGAGTTTTTGTATCGCCACGTCATGCAGCACCTGATCATAGGCGCGTTGCAGGAAAGTGGAGTAGATCGCGACAATGGGTTTGTAGCCACCAATCGCCAGACCCGCAGCAAAGGTCACTGCGTGTTGCTCGGCGATTGCCACGTCGAAGTAGCGATCCGGGAATTTACGTGAAAACTCGACCATGCCAGAACCTTCGCGCATCGCCGGGGTAATCGCCATCAGCTTGTTGTCTTTTGCTGCGGTTTCGCACAACCAGTCGCCAAAAATTTTTGAATAGCTTGGCAGGCCGCCGCTGCTTTTCGGCAGGCAACCGCTGGAGGGGTCAAATTTAGGTACGGCGTGGAAGGTGATTGGATCTTTTTCTGCCGGTTCATAACCACGACCTTTTTTGGTCATGATATGCAGGAACTGCGGGCCTTTCAGGTCGCGCATGTTCTTCAGCGTGGTGATAAGCCCCAGCACATCGTGACCGTCCACCGGGCCGATGTAGTTAAAGCCCAGCTCTTCAAACAACGTGCCAGGCACTACCATGCCTTTAATATGTTCTTCGGTACGTTTGAGCAGCTCTTTAATGGGGGGCACGCCAGAGAAAACTTTTTTCCCGCCTTCGCGCAGTGAAGAGTAAAGCTTACCGGAAAGCAGTTGCGCCAGATGGTTGTTGAGCGCGCCAACATTTTCGGAAATCGACATTTCATTGTCGTTGAGAACCACCAGCATATCAGGACGGATATCGCCCGCGTGATTCATCGCTTCAAACGCCATGCCCGCGGTAATAGCGCCATCGCCAATGACACAGACGGTACGGCGATTTTTGCCTTCTTTCTCGGCAGCAACCGCAATACCAATTCCGGCACTGATGGAGGTTGATGAATGCCCGACGCTTAATACGTCATATTCGCTTTCGCCGCGCCACGGGAACGGGTGCAGGCCGCCTTTCTGACGGATGGTGCCGATTTTGTCGCGGCGTCCGGTCAAAATTTTATGCGGATAAGCCTGATGCCCCACATCCCAAATCAATTGGTCAAACGGGGTGTTGTAGACATAGTGCAGCGCCACGGTCAGTTCGACCGTGCCCAGCCCGGAGGCGAAGTGCCCGCTGGAACGGCTCACGCTGTCGAGTAAATAGCGGCGCAGTTCGTCGCAGAGTTTCGGTAAACTCTCTTTCGGCAACAGTCGTAACTCCTGGGTGGAGTCGACCAGTGCCAGGGTCGGGTATTTGGCAATATCAAAACTCATCAGGGGCCTATTAATACTTATTGTTTATTTATTACGCTGGATGATGTAGTCCGCTAGCGCTTCCAGTGCCGAGGTATCGAGTGACTGTTCAGCCAGTTGTTTCAGCGACTGACGGGCATCGTCGATCAGATCCCGGGCTTTCTTCCGGGCTTGCTCAAGACCCAGAAGTGCAGGGTAGGTACTTTTACCAAGTTGCTGGTCGGCACCCTGGCGTTTTCCCAACGTTGCAGTATCTCCCACCACATCCAGGATGTCATCCTGAACCTGGAAGGCAAGGCCGATGCTCTCTGCGTACTTGTCGAGTACTGGCAGAGCACGACGTCCTTTATCTCCGGCGCTTAATGCACCAAGGCGAACGGCGGCGCGAATCAATGCGCCGGTTTTATGACGATGAATACGCTCAAGCGCCTCCAGAGGTACGTGTTTGCCTTCCGCGTCTAAATCTAATGCCTGACCACCGCACATTCCGGCAATACCGCTGGCGCTCGCCAGTTCAGAAATCATCGAAATTCTGTCGCGATCCGACACTTCCGGCATATCAGCATCGCTTAAAATCGAGAACGCCAGCGTTTGTAAAGCATCGCCAGCGAGAATCGCGTTCGCTTCGCCAAACTTCACATGGCAGGTCGGCAAACCGCGACGCAGATCGTCATCATCCATCGCCGGTAAATCATCATGAATTAATGAGTAAGCGTGGATACACTCAACGGCGGCAGCGGGTGCGTCCAGCGTGTTTGTGCTAACGCCGAACATATGACCGGTGGCATAAACCAGGAAAGGTCGCAGGCGCTTACCACCTAATAATGCGCCATACTGCATGGTTTCGACCACGGGAGTGTTCTGAAAGGGCAGTGGGGCGATAAAACGGCTCAGCGCCTGGTTGGCCTGCTTAACGCAGGCTTCGAGTTGCTGCGGAAAGTCCATTACTCATTGTCCGGTGTAAAAGGGGTTAGAGAGGCGTCTTCGTTGTCAGACAGCAGAATTTGTACGCGCTGTTCGGCTTGTTGTAATTTGGCCTGCCCCTGACGTGCCAGCTGCACGCCGCGTTCGAACTCGTTCAGCGCCTCTTCCAGCGGCAGGTCGCCACTTTCCAGACGGGTTACAATCTGTTCCAGCTCGCTCAGCGCCTTTTCAAAGCTGGCGGGCGCCTCATTTTTCTTCGGCATAATGAATGTCTGACTCTCAATATTTTTCGCCCCGTCATGGTAACGGACTCAGGGCAAATAGCAAATAACGCGCAATGGTAAGGTGATGTGCGCAGCAAAGCGATGTTAGTGGTATACTTCCGCGCCTGGATGCAGCCGCAGGTGTGGGCTGCTGTATTTTTCCCTATACAAGTCGCTTAAGGCTTGCCAACGAACCATTGCCGCCATGAAGTTTATCATTAAATTGTTCCCGGAAATCACCATCAAAAGCCAATCTGTGCGCTTGCGCTTTATAAAAATCCTTACCGGGAACATTCGTAACGTTTTAAAGCACTATGATGAGACGCTCGCTGTCGTCCGCCACTGGGATAACATCGAAGTTCGCGCAAAAGATGAAAACCAGCGTCTGGCTATTCGCGACGCCCTGACCCGTATTCCGGGTATCCACCATATTCTCGAAGTCGAAGACGTGCCGTTTACCGACATGCACGATATTTTCGAGAAAGCGTTGGTTCAGTATCGCGATCAGCTGGAAGGCAAAACCTTCTGCGTGCGCGTGAAGCGCCGTGGCAAACATGATTTTAGCTCGATTGATGTGGAGCGTTACGTCGGCGGCGGTTTAAATCAGCATATTGAATCCGCGCGCGTGAAGTTGACCAATCCGGATGTGACTGTCCATCTGGAAGTGGAAGACGATCGTCTTCTGCTGATTAAAGGCCGCTACGAAGGTATTGGCGGTTTCCCGATTGGTACCCAGGAAGATGTGCTGTCGCTCATTTCTGGTGGTTTCGACTCCGGCGTTTCCAGTTATATGTTGATGCGTCGCGGATGTCGTGTGCATTACTGCTTCTTTAACCTTGGCGGCGCGGCGCATGAAATTGGCGTGCGTCAGGTAGCGCATTATCTGTGGAACCGCTTTGGCAGCTCCCACCGCGTGCGTTTTGTCGCTATTAATTTCGAACCGGTCGTCGGGGAAATTCTCGAGAAAATCGACGACGGTCAGATGGGCGTTATCCTCAAACGTATGATGGTGCGTGCCGCGTCCAAAGTGGCAGAACGTTACGGCGTTCAGGCGCTGGTTACCGGTGAAGCGCTCGGCCAGGTGTCCAGCCAGACGCTGACCAACCTGCGCCTGATTGATAACGTCTCCGACACGCTGATCCTGCGTCCGCTGATCTCTTACGACAAAGAGCACATCATCAACCTGGCTCGCCAGATTGGCACCGAAGACTTTGCCCGCACGATGCCGGAATATTGCGGCGTGATTTCCAAAAGCCCGACGGTGAAAGCGGTTAAATCGAAGATTGAAGCGGAAGAAGAGAAGTTTGACTTCAGCATTCTCGATAAAGTGGTTGAGGAAGCGAATAACGTTGATATCCGCGAAATCGCCCAGCAGACCGAGCAGGAAGTGGTGGAAGTGGAAACCGTCAATGGCTTCGGCCCGAACGACGTGATCCTCGATATCCGTTCTATCGATGAACAGGAAGATAAGCCACTGAAAGTCGAAGGGATTGATGTGGTTTCTCTGCCGTTCTATAAACTGAGCACCAAATTTGGCGATCTCGACCAGAGCAAAACCTGGCTGTTGTGGTGTGAGCGCGGGGTGATGAGCCGCCTGCAGGCGCTCTATCTGCGCGAGCAGGGCTTTAACAATGTGAAGGTGTATCGCCCGTAATATGTGGTTGTAACGTCGCATCTGGTCGGATGCGACGTTTACCGCATCCGACACTACTCGTAATAATTATAAATCCCTGCCGCCATCACCAGTTGTGATGCCACTTCATGGGCTTTTTCACGGCCAACCAGCAGGTCGATAATTTTCAGACCAAAGTCGATAGCTGTACCCGGCCCCTGGCTGGTCAGCAATTTTACTCGTGCATCCCAGACGACGCGCTTGTCCTGCCATTGTTCGGCGGGAATTTTGTCTTTCAGCGTCGGGAAGCCGGTCATATTGCCAATCGGGAAGATATCGTGCGGGACCAGCACGGTGGCTGGCACGGCGCAAATAGCCGCGACGATACGCCCGGAACGGTGGAACTGTTTAACGGTTTCAACAAGCAGGGTGCTATCGCGAAAACACTCTGCGCCTTTGATGCCACCAGGCAGCACAATCACGTCATATTCGCCATCAGCCACTTCGACCAGCGGCGCATCCGCCAGCATCTTTACGCCGCGCGAGCAGGTAATTGCCAGGTTACCATCGCTGGCGACGCTGGCAGTGGTGACTTTGATACCGCCGCGAACCAAGAGGTCGATAGTGGTGACGGCTTCAGTCTCTTCACTACCAGGGGCGAGGCAAACCAGTGCCGATGCGCTCATATTCACTCTCCTTTCTTTTTACCATTTCAAACAGGCGGGTGTTTTCCGGTACGGCAATCCCATGCGCGCGGGCGCGGCGTAAGAGAAAACCATTGATATAGTCGATTTCGGTGTGGCGCAGCGCGCGGATATCCTGCAACATCGACGAGATATTTTCCGCTGTGGCATCAATCACCTGCATCACGTAATCACGCAAATCTTCTGCTGAAGTATGATGCCCTTCGCGTTCGATCACTGCCGCGACTTCTTCGCATATCTGCATAATTTCTTGCGGATGATGACGTAATTCACCATTCGGGCAATTCCAGGTGGCGGTCAGTGGATTAATCACACAGTTGACTGCCAGCTTGCGCCACAGCTCGGCGCGAATATTGTTATGCCACGCGACGTCAGGCAATACGGTTTGCAAAATATCCGCCAGATAACTGTAATCGCCGTCCTGTTGCCGTGCCGGACCAATATGCGTGATACCGTTTGCCACATGAATAATGACATTGCCGTCGCGGCGGGCGGCATGGGTGGTGGTGCCCATCAGTAATGGCTGCTGAATGTTTTGCAACTCTTCGATGGTGCCCATGCCGTTGTGAATTAACAGTATTGGCGTGGTTACAGGCAGTGTGGACGCGAGGCTTTTGACGGCATCGGAAACCTGCCATGCTTTCAGCGTCACCAGGAGCAGATCGCTGGTGGCGAGAAAATCGGGATCGTTGGCGGTCAGCGATTCGTTAAATATCGAACCATCTGTCTCAACCAGATTCACACTACAATAAGGTTGCGGTACGCGCAGCCAGCCCTGAACGTCGTGACCCTGTTTGCAAAGTGCTGTAAGCCATAATTGCCCTAAGGCACCGCATCCCAATACGGTAATTTTCATTGTTCCTCCTCACCCGCAACCACTCCGGGTGTTCAATAAGGCTATCCCTTAATTGTGCATGCTGTTGCGACTATGCACAATTAAGGGATACGTCCTGGTGCAGGACTGTTGGTTATTTAACTTTGCAGGTATTATGCTTCGCATCAAAAATGAAGGGAGAGGAAAAGATGCCATCTTTCGATATTGTCTCTGAAGTTGATCTTCAGGAAGCACGTAACGCGGTCGATAACGCGAGCCGCGAAGTGGAGTCCCGTTTTGACTTCCGTAACGTTGAAGCCTCATTTGAGCTGAATGACGCCAGCAAAACTATCAAAGTGTTGAGCGAGTCCGACTTCCAGGTCAATCAGTTGCTGGATATTCTGCGTGCCAAGTTGCTGAAGCGCGGCATTGAAGGCAGTTCACTGGATGTACCGGAAAATATCGTTCATAGCGGTAAAACCTGGTTTGTGGAAGCGAAACTGAAACAGGGCATTGAAAGCGCGACTCAGAAGAAAATCGTCAAAATGATCAAAGACAGCAAACTGAAAGTGCAGGCGCAAATTCAGGGCGATGAGATCCGCGTAACGGGTAAATCTCGTGATGATTTGCAGGCTGTCATGGCGATGGTACGTGGTGGCGATCTCGGTCAGCCGTTCCAGTTCAAAAACTTCCGCGATTAATCGCGACAATGTGCGTTTTGTTCATGTCAGATGCGGCATGAACGCCTGATTCGGCCTACAAAGGTTTGTAACTCAGGAACTTTGTAGGCCTGGTAAGCGTAGCGCAGCAGGCAATTTCGCCTCGCTTTTATGCCTGGCGAATTGCCTGTTCAACCTCAAAGCGATTCGTCACTTTGCTGTCGATTTTCACATACGCTGAATGTTCTTCTTCTGCAATCAACACTTCTTTGACGCCTTCAGTTTCCAGCAAACGTACTTTTAACGCTTCGTTTGCGGCAATGTCCGCCGGGATTTCAATGCGCAAGCTGCTGACATACGGCGGTTCTTTCATGGTACTGGCGACTGCCAGCCACACTGCGGCCAGCATTGCGCCAGCGAGAAATACGCCCTGACCGTCAAACATGCCGTCAATCCAGCCGCCCAGCGAACCGCCAATCGCCACGCCAAGAAACTGGCTGGTGGAGTAAACACCCATCGCCGTACCTTTGTAACCTGCAGGCGACTCTTTACTGATAAGTGAAGGCAGAAGGGCTTCCATCAAATTAAACGCTACAAAGAAAAGCTGCACGCCGACCACCAGTTGCCAGAACTGCGTTTGTGCGTTCCACAACACAATTTCCGCAACCACGATCAATCCGACGCAGAAGACAAAGACTTGCTTCATTTTGCGCTTAACTTCAGCGTAGATAATGAAAGGCACGACCGAGCCAAAGGCGATTAGCATCGTCGCCAGATAGACCTTCCAGTGTTCAGCCGCCGGGAACCCCGCATCAGCCAGCTGTCCGGGCAGGGCAACAAACGTAGACATCAGAAGCATGTGTAGACACATAATGCCAAAGTTGAGTTTCAGCAACCGCGGTTCCGCCAGCACTTTACTGAAACTGCCTTTCACCATTCCGGACTCACGATTAAGTACGTGAGTGCTACTGTTGGGCACAACCCAAATGGTCAACGCAATGCCGGTTGTTGCCAGAATAGCGATCATCCAGAACAGCGCGTGCAGTCCAAGTTTGTGAGTGATGATCGGGCCAAGCACCATCGCAATGGCAAAGGTAATGCCAAAGCTCACGCCGATAAACGCCATCGCTTTGGTGCGGTTTTGTTCGCGCGTGAGATCAGAAAGTAGTGCCATAACGGCAGCGGCAATCGCTCCAGAACCTTGTAACGCCCGGCCCAGAATAATTCCCCAGATGGAGTCGGAGAGCGCAGCAATAACGCTACCGGCGGCAAACACCGCCAGCCCACCGACAATTAATGGTTTGCGACCAATGCGGTCTGAAAGCAGGCCAAACGGAATCTGAAAAACGGCCTGAGTCAGACCATAAATACCAATGGCAATACCGATTAATGCTTCGCTGGCACCTTGCAGAGCCATGCCGTACGTGGTCAGAACCGGCAGAACCATGAACATGCCCAGCATGCGCAACGAGAAAACGGTGCCTAAACCCCAGGTCGCGCGCCGCTCACCTGGCGTCATTTTATAATCGTTCATTACCACCTCTTAAAAAAATGCCCACATAGTGTAGTGCGGAGCGCATGTTGGGTAAACAGAGTGTTAATGAGAAAATATTACAGAGGAGAATAGTTTGTGTGTCAGGTATGTTTATTTTGCATTCATAAAATGAATGCTCTATATGTTGAAAAAATTATTCTTAAAGCTAAATAGTTTTACATCAAAAGTAATAATATTATTTCTTGATTGCTATGTGCATTTTTTATCTTGCGAACATGCTATTTTTATCTCACTAAATAAACGATTTGGTGACATCGATGATAATGTTTCAGGTTAAATGTGTGCTTATTACTTGGGCCTTTATGGCACTGTATTTATTCATTAAATGGATGTTTGGTGGTTAATTATTATGGAAATATATGACAGAGAGAACATAAAGGTATACATGTTAACTAAAAGAATATTATTTTCTTTAATGCTAATAGTTTCACCATGCGTGGTGGCAAGCGAGAAAGCGCATGAATTGTATGACAGCATATACGGTGGTCAACCTGCGCCCGATGTTATAAATAGACTGCATAAAATGGCTGAATTGGGAGATGTCGACGCGCAGAGCCTGTTAGGCTGGGAATATTATCAGCCTCGCTTTGATACCAAACCTGATGTTCAGGAAGCGATTAAATGGTTTGAGTTAGCCGTTAAACACGGTGATAGAGAAGCTCCGTTAGCGCTGGGGAGTATCTACTACGACGGTGAGCTGGTGCGGGTGGATTATGCCAAAGCGTATGCACTATTTAATCAGGCCGCGCAATACGGTGTGAATTTAGCATGGTCCAGGTTGGGCATGATGTACGCCAATGGTCAGTATGTTGAGGTAGATTGTAAGAAAGCGAAGGAATATCTTGATAAAGGTGTCCACATTTATGGTGGTCCGGAAGACTTTCTGGCTACATGTCGAAAAGACATGATTGACAGAAAGTCTTCCGGACCACCAATAAATTAGGCGAAGTGGCCAATCTTCGCGTGACATTCAGCATTCGTAGCCCATCCGGTAAGGAGATTAACCAAACGGTTGGCTTCGCGCCTTTCGGTTTAAACCGGCTGAATATTAGCTTTACTGATTACATATTTGATTCATTTACCAGTAATTCGTCTCTAATTCTTTATAAACCGGAATTTGAGCGAAAATCTTGTGCAACTGTAAGGACCACAATCGTTGCCGCAACGGCAACCATTAACGGCAAGGATGTGGAGTTGCTGAAAGCGGGGGCAATTGAACAAAAGTGGTAACGCTGCTCAGTCCCCGGCTGAGGCAAAACTAGCCCTGGCCGGAGGCGATAATAATCTAAGCCGCGAGAATATGCTGAATCGCTAAAAACATCGGTACAGCACCGAAAACATTGGGCCTCGCTGAAAGCTGAACAAAGCCGAGGCGAGTATAAAAGTTAATGGCGGCAGGGTCAGCATCAAGATAAACCCCTTTAATTGGTAATGCCCGGTGAATTATTTTTACATGTTCAAAAAAATTACATAGTAGGTCCTGACCAAAGCCCCGCTTTTGATATTTCCGCGCTACCCCTAACATGACTAATCTGACAACACCAATCTCTGAAGGTTGTGAACCCTGAAGGACGCCAGAAACGCGTTGTTTTTCCAGCGAATATGCCGTAAAAGTACAGATGCCAATCAGTTCACCACTTTGTCTGTCAATAAGAGCTTTAGCAGCACAGTCGCTATTACGCACACTTTTCTTTAGCGATGCGCGTACAAATTTATCGATAACAGGGTTACCGCAATCAAACTGTTTTTGCCCAGGATAAATAATATCAGACTGATAATTACAGGAGAGGACTATGGGCAGAGTAATCTCTTCATGCTTGTCGACCATCGCTGTTTTTCCTTTTCATTAACGCCTTGAGGGCGAGCGTCGGTTGAGCAGGTTCAGCGATGAGTTGGTTCATCAGTTCCCAGCTTTGATTCGAAAGCTCACGGCGACGTTGGTTATCAAGCACACTTTCGGCGCGTTCCATAGCTGCGCTCAAAATAAAAGCGCTTAAATCTACCCCAACGGCTTGCGCAGCTTCACGAAGTTTGTTTTTGGCGTCGGGACTGGTTTTGAGTTCAACCCGCGCATTTTTCAGCGTTTTATCGATATCGGGTAGAGCGACTGTTTTTCCAGGCATTATGACCTCTTTGATTAACTGAATGAAATCGTAGGGAGTCGATCTCATGCATAATACGGCTATCAACCGTGTGATTAATTTATGTGCATATGCTCACTCTGTCAAGAGATACGGTTATTAGCCGTATCTCTGATCTCAGACAATAAAAAAGGTGCCGTAGCACCTTTTTTATAGAGAGGTTGTGTTACCACACAGCAGCCAGCAGCGTATGCGAGTCCGGCACCATAAAATCAACGGACATCATTACCGAGAGGGCAGTGATGGCGATGATAGAAAAGCCGAACAGCTTGCGCGCCCAGATTCGATCATCAGCAACTTTATAGCCGCGCAGAGCCATGCCTAACCACCAGACGCTCACCGCAGCGGCGACCACCAGATATTTATACCCAGCGTAGCCGCCAAGAGAGAGCATCAGCGTGGCAACGGCAAAGGCGATGATATACAGCGTGATGTGATTCTTCGCCACCGAAATGCCTTTTACCACTGGCAATACCGGAATGTTTGCCGCCTGGTAATCCTTAAAGCGGAAAATGGCGATGGCATAGGAGTGAGGCATCTGCCACAGGCTGAAGATAGCCAGCAGGATCGCTGCGCCGCTATCGAACTCGCCGGTTACCGCACAGTAACCGATCACCGGAGGCGCAGCGCCGGAGAGCGAACCAATCAATGTGCCGTAGACAGAATGACGTTTCATGTACAGGCTATAAACGCCGACATAAACCACAAAGCCCATCACCCCCAGCCAGCAGGCCAGCGGATTCGCGCCAAACCACAGCAGCATAAAGCCAGCAAAGCCTAGCAAGGTGGCGTACACCAGCGAGACAGCAGGAGAGATCAGGCCTTTAACCAGCACCCGATTCTTCGTCCTTTCCATCTTTCTGTCGATATCCCTGTCGATGTAGTTGTTAAACACACAACCCGACGCCACAACCAGTGACACCCCAACCAGCGTGTAGATAAACAGGGGATAATCAATGCTGCCCTTTGAGGCCAACAGGAATCCCCCAATCACCGAGATCAGGTTGCCAAAGATGATGCCTGGTTTCGTTACTTGCAGGTATTGCTTAAACATCATAACCGCCGCTCTTAGTGCATCATCATGTTGTAGTTGAGGTTCCACATAATCCAGATGGAGCCTACAACCAGGATAGCGATGATTAGCACGGTGAAGACAAACGCCGTCATGTTCCAGCCTTCATCTGATTTGGTATTCATGTGCAGGAAGCACACCAGATGCACCAGAACCTGTACCACTGCCATTGCCAGGATTGTTCCCAGAATTACGGCCGGAGAGGCAGCTCCTGTCATCACCATCCAGAACGGAATCACCGTCAGAATGATCGACAGGATAAAGCCTGTCATGTAGGTTTTTACGCTGCCATGGGACGCGCCGCTGTGATCGGTAGAATGACTCATTACATCGCCCCCATCAGATAAACAACAGTGAACACACAGATCCAAACCACATCCAGGAAGTGCCAGAACAAACTCAGACACATGATGCGGGTACGGTTAGTGCTGGTCAGGCCGCGACGGGCGATTTGCACCATCAGCACCGCCATCCAGATAAGACCGGAAGTGACGTGCAGACCGTGCGTGCCGACCAGCGCAAAGAACGCTGACAGGAAGCCGCTGCGATCCGGACCCATGCCGTTAACAATCAGGTGATGGAATTCATAGATTTCCATCCCGATAAATCCGGCACCAAACAACCAGGTCAACGCCAGCCAGGAGATAACCTGGCTTTTGTTGTTTTTGTACATGGCGATAGCCGCCATGCCGTAGGTGATGGAGCTGAACAACAGCAAGAAAGTTTCAACCAGAACAAACGGCAGTTCGAAAATGTCCTTACCTGTCGGGCCGCCTGCGGTGCCGTTCACCAGAACGGCATAGGTAGCAAACAAGATAGAGAACAGAATGCAGTCGCTCATCAGGTAGATCCAAAATCCGAAGATTTTGGTTCCGCCTGCATCGTGGTGCCCGTGTTCGTGCGCGTGGGCAGTCGCGTGCGTCAAAGTATCAGTTGCCATTTTTCAGCCCTGCCTTAGTAATCTCATCGAAATGCTGGTTTTCCAGTTTTTCGATTTCTGCCACCGGCACGTAGTAATCCACGTCCTCGTCGAAGCTTTTCACGATCCAGGTGATGATCATGCCTGCGAAGCCAACAATCGCCAGCCACCAGATATGCCAGATCATGGCGAAACCGAAGATGGTGGAGAAAGCCGCAATGACGATACCGGCACCGCTGTTTTTCGGCATATGAATTTCTTCATAGTGGTCAGGCTTTTTGTACGCTTCGCCTTTCTCTTTCATTTCCCAGAATGCATCACGCTCGTGAACGTGCGGCACAACGGCAAAGTTATAGAACGGAGGCGGGGAAGAGGTTGCCCACTCCAGCGTACGGCCACCCCACGGGTCGCCAGTCAGGTCACGGTTCTGGTCGCGGTCGCGAATAGAAACGTACATCTGAATAACGAGGCAGAGAATACCCAGCGCAATCAGTACTGCACCGCTGGCTGCAATCATCAGCATGGTGTGGAACTGCGGGTCAATCTGCTGGCTCAAACGACGGGTCATGCCCATGAAGCCCAGCGCATACAGTGGCATAAAGGCAACGAAGAAGCCGATGATCCAGAACCAGAACGCGCGTTTACCCCAGGTTTCGTTCAGTTTGAAACCGAACGCTTTAGGCCACCAGTAGGTCATCCCTGCGAAGCAGCCGAAGACCACGCCGCCGATGATCACGTTATGGAAGTGCGCAATCAGGAACAGGCTGTTATGCAGAACGAAGTCCGCGCCCGGTACTGCCAGCAGTACACCAGTCATACCGCCTACCGAGAAGGTGACAATAAAACCGATGGTCCACAGCATCGCAGAATGGAACACGATGCGGCCCTGATACATGGTGAACAGCCAGTTGAAGATCTTCACCCCGGTCGGGATGGCGATAATCATGGTGGTGATACCAAAGAAGGCGTTTACGTTCGCGCCCGCACCCATCGTAAAGAAGTGGTGCAGCCAGACGATGAACGACAGCACGGTGATACAGACGGTTGCCCATACCAGCGAGGTATAACCAAACAGACGTTTACGCGAGAAGGTTGCCGCAATTTCGGAGAACACACCGAAAACAGGCAGGATCAGGATGTAAACTTCCGGGTGGCCCCAGGCCCAAATCAGGTTGATGTACATCATCATGTTGCCACCCATATCGTTGGTAAAGAAATGGGTGCCCAGATAGCGATCCAGGGTCAACAACGCGACGGTAACCGTCAGAATTGGGAAGGAAGCAATAATCAGTACGTTCGCGCACAGTGATGCCCAGGTAAATACTGGCATCTTGAACATGGTCATGCCCGGTGCGCGCATCTTCAGAATGGTAACGAAGAAGTTGATACCGGTAAGCGTCGTACCTATACCGGATAGCTGGAGACTCCATATCCAGTAATCGACACCGACTCCCGGACTGTACTCTATTCCCGATAGCGGTGGATAGGCCAGCCAGCCGGTCTGCGCAAATTCGCCCACGCCGAGAGAAACGTTAACCAGAATCACACCAACAACGGTAAACCAGAAGCTTAAGTTGTTGAGGAACGGGAACGCAACGTCACGCGCGCCGATCTGCAGCGGAACCACCAGGTTCATCAGACCGATAACGAAAGGCATCGCCACGAAGAAGATCATAATCACGCCGTGCGCGGTGAAGATCTGATCGTAGTGGTGAGGAGGCAGGAAGCCCGCTTCGCCCGCCGAGGCAAGGGCCTGCTGGCTACGCATCATAATGGCGTCAGCAAAACCACGCAGCAACATCACAATCGCCACGATGATATACATGATACCTAGGCGTTTATGGTCGACGGAGGTCAGCCACTCTTTCCACAGGTAGGTCCACTTACCGAAGTAAGTGATCAGGCCAACGAGCGCCAGACCTCCCAAAATAATGCCAGCGATCGTAACCATGACGATAGGTTCATGGAACGGGACTGCATCAAGTGATAATTTTCCGAACATCTTTATTCTTCCTCAACCCCTTTAATGGGCGGATTCCGCGTGGCTCATGTCCATGCCTTCCATACCTTCGTGTGCACTGTGCTCACCTTCTGGCCGGGTCATGTCCATGCTCTTACCGTGAGCCATAAACTTGTTAATCACATCAGCAAACAAGTCTGGTTTCACGTTGGAGAAATATTCCACCTGGTTGTATTCGCTAGGCGCGGCCAGTTTTTCGAACGCTGCCATGTCAGACATGGTGTTCGGCGACTGTTTCGCTTTTGCGACCCATTGGTCGAATGCGGCGCGATCCGGTGTTGCAATAGCTTTGAACTTCATGCCTGAGAAGCCCGGGCCGCTGTAGCTGGCGGAGATACCGTCATAAGTACCGGGTTCGTTGGCGATCAGATGCAGGCGAGTCTGCATACCGGCCATGGCATAAATCTGGCTACCCAGACGCGGAATGAAGAAGGAGTTCATCACGGAGTTGGAGGTCACTTTGAAGTACACCGGAGTGTTCGCCGGGAAAGCGATTTCATTCACGGTTGCAATGCCCTGTTCCGGGTAGATGAAGAACCATTTCCAGTCCATGGAAACCACTTCGATGGTAATGGGCTTCTCGTCGTGTGCCAGCGGCTTGCTAGGCTCAAGAGCGTGAGTGGTTTTCCAGGTCAGTACCGCAAGGAAGATGATGATTAAGATAGGTACCGTCCAGACCACAGCTTCCACTTTATTGGAGTGTGACCAGTTCGGGCTGTACTTAGCATCTTTATTGCTCGCACGGTACTTCCAGGCGAAACCAACAGCCATCAAGATTGCGGGAATAACGACAATCAACATCAGGCCAAATGCCGTCAGTATCAGTGAACGTTGCTCCAGACCAATCTGTCCTTTGGGATCTAACAGCGCAGAATTACAGCCACTGAGCAATACAGTGCCTGCAAATAATGACAACCATCCCAAACTTTTATTGTATTTCCTGAGTCTCATTTAACGACCTCAATTCCACGGGATCTGGTGGCGTTTAAAGTGTGTGGGCATTTTACGGGAAGGTTACATTACTGTAAACATGATTAAATTCCTGTTACTTGGATTTGGCTTCCAGGTCACATATGTTGCAAAACATATCGGATTGATTTTAAGAAGCTGTTGCAAAAGGGCGTTATAACAAAAGGGGAGTGCAGAAGGAGTCTGGGCTGGCAATTGGTATAACCAATGCGAAATAAAACAATTATTTAACAAATAATTATCATTAAGGTGACAACTTGGTAGTGAGAAAATAAAGACTCATTAGCTGAATCGTGTAAGAAAAATAGAATTCATAAATAGCGTCAATAATTTCCAGACGCTAAGCCGCACAAAAGAACAAATATTAATAAGCGATGCTGATGTTTATTTAGCCGTAATAATTACGGCGAGTGATTACTACAGCTAAATAATATTTACAGATTACGTCAGATGCGTTTTTCGTAGCGCCAGATAATCCAGTAAACCACCAAGCACGACGCCAGAAAGGGCGACTAAAACCCCGACTTCCAGCAGAGCAGGCAGGAAAGAGAAGTGCGTCAAATCCAGCGCGTCCATCGTCAACAGCAGTAACCACACGGCCAACAGGCTGACGCCCGCCGCCAGTGTCCACATGGCAAAGGCATAACCTGCCGGATATTCGGTACGGGAGATAAAGTTGTCATTTACTCGTGTATATTCAAGCGTCTGGCGACAAATCAGCAGTAAAATAAGCCCTGGTACGGCAGCGGCGACGGAGAACAGATAGAATGTCGACCAGCCGTGTGCTTCAACAAACCAACCCGCCACGGGGCCGACATAAACTCGCCCTACAGCAGAAAGCGCTGAGAGCAGGGCAAATTGAGTAGCGGAAAATGACTTATTACACAGCGTCATTAACAGCGCGACAAAGGCTGATGTACCCATCCCGCCACAGAGGTTTTCGAAAAAGACGGCTGCACCCATGCTGTAGAGATGCTTATCAGTAATCGACAGCAGCCAGTAACCGGCGTTAGATGCACCTTGTAAAATGCCGAAAATCAGCAGTGCACGGAACAGCGACAGGCGCTGCATCAAAATCCCACCGTACAATGCGCCAACAATGGTCGCCAGTAAGCCAAGCGTTTTGTTAACCACGCCTACTTCACCCGCATCAAACCCGACGCCACGAATCAAAAACGTGGTTGTCAGGCTCATAGCGAATGCGTCGCCCAGCTTATACAGCACGATAAGAAGCAAAATAAGCCAGGCATTATTGCGACCAAAGAAATCGCGCAGAGGTGCAACAACCGCTTGTTCCAGCGTTTTGGGCACAGGAATGGTGTCGGTGGGTTCTGGTGCAAGTAACGTCGCGATAATACAGGGGATCAACAGCGCCGCCATCAACCAGTACATGCCCTGCCAGCCCAGCCATTTATCTGCCAGCCACAGGGCTAAGCCGCCGGAAACCAGCATCCCTAAACGGTAACCCAGCACGCTGATTGCCGCGCCCGCACCACGTTCTTCTGCCGGGAGCACATCGGTTTTCCACGCATCGAAGACAATATCCTGGGAGGCAGAGCAAAAAGCGATCACCACCGCCAGTGCCGCCATCCAGCGGAGCTGGGTGCCTGGTTCGAGAAAACCCATCGCCGCAATGGCGACTAATAACAGAATTTGCGTGGCGAGCAGCCAACCGCGCCGCCGCCCGAAAAATGGGGGCGTGTAGCGGTCCATCAGTGGTGACCAGAGGAATTTAAAAACGTAAGCCTGGCCTACCAGAGAGAAGAAACCAATGGTTTTGAGATCGATATTCTCGACCGTCATCCAGGCCTGTAAGGTGCCGGACGTCAGGGCGAGCGGTAGCCCGGAAGCAAAACCCAGGATCAGCAATATGGCTGAACGCGGCTGTTGAAAAATACGTAAATATTGACTGGACATGGGCGTCTACAGGCCCGGCTTGCACCGGGCCAGAGGGCAGAAATTAACGCGCGTTCTGCTTGATGAATTCGTGGATGCTGGTGTCCTGAGACATATCAGCGATGGTATCGGTCAGCACACTGTTAACCGCATCGGCGATATTTTTGTTGGAGGCCTGGAACGCACCTTCAACGTTGTAGCTGGCACGATAGTTTTTGGTCATTTTGTTGCCATTCTGCGCGGTAGCGATGATAGCGATATCCGCTTTGGTGGCGATGTTATAGCGCACGTTGCCCTGGGACACGTCAGCATACAGTTGGCTAACGATGATTTGCAGATTAACCGGGCCATTCGGACCAACCATGTAACCACGCGCGGTCATCTGTTTTTCCAGCACTTCTTGCAGCAGGAAACGCAGATCGCGGGAGGCGGTCAGGGTAACGATTTGATTATCGCGGGTGACTTTTGCCAGCGCCTGATCGGTACGCTGATCGGCACCATTAATGCTTACGGTGACGCCCATCAGGCTTGGATCCTGCTGTGGCAGTGTTATCGTCGGTGAAACTTCAATAGTTGTTGGCGGTTTTGCGCATCCTGCAAGCATAAACAGAGCAACTAACGGGAAGAGGATTTTTTTGAACATGTTCGGGCTCTCAGAGACTCTTAAGCGTGTTTGGTAAAAATTCCCGCCATCATAACATTGCCAACGGCGAGGGGAAGTGGGTAAGGCATGTAAATTCATCATGTTGACGAAATAATCGCCCCTGGTAAAAGAAACGCTGATGCGAGGCCTGTGTTTCAATCTTTAAATCAGTAAACTTCATACGCTTGACGGAAAAACCAGGACGAAACCTAAATATTTGTTGTTAAGCTGCAATGGAAACGGTAAAAGCGGCTAGTATTTAAAGGGATGGATGACATCTCAGCGTTGTCGGAGGAGATATTTCATGATGATACGTGAGCGGATAGAAGAAAAATTAAGGGCGGCGTTCCAACCCGTATTCCTCGAAGTAGTGGATGAAAGCTATCGTCACAATGTCCCAGCCGGCTCTGAAAGCCATTTTAAAGTTGTGCTGGTCAGCGATCGTTTTACGGGTGAACGTTTTCTGAATCGTCATCGAATGATTTACAGTACTTTAGCGGAGGAACTCTCTACTACCGTTCATGCGCTGGCTCTGCATACTTACACTATTAAGGAGTGGGAAGGGTTGCAGGATACCGTCTTTGCCTCTCCTCCCTGTCGTGGAGCAGGAAGCATCGCGTAAAAACGCATTTGCAACTGTCGGCGCTTTTCCAGTATGTTGCTAAAGATTTTATGAAAAACGGCCTGCGGGCCGTTTTGTTTTGTCTGGATTTTGCGCTTTTTGCCCAGCATTCAGACGAAAATTGCCCGGGAATTGTGAAAAAATACGCGACAGCGCGCAATAACCGTTCTCGACTCATAAAAGTGATGCCGCTATAATGCCGCGTCCTATTTGAATGCTTTCGGGATGATTCTGGTAACAGGGAATGTGATTGATTATAAGAACATCCCGGTTCCGCGAAGCCAACAACCTGTGCTTGCGGGGTAAGAGTTGACCGAGCACTGTGATTTTTTGAGGTAACAAGATGCAAGTTTCAGTTGAAACCACTCAAGGCCTTGGCCGCCGTGTAACGATTACTATCGCTGCTGACAGCATCGAGACCGCTGTTAAAAGCGAGCTGGTCAACGTTGCGAAAAAAGTACGTATTGACGGCTTCCGCAAAGGCAAAGTGCCAATGAATATCGTTGCTCAGCGTTATGGCGCGTCTGTACGCCAGGACGTTCTGGGTGACCTGATGAGCCGTAACTTCATTGACGCCATCATTAAAGAAAAAATCAATCCGGCTGGCGCACCGACTTATGTTCCGGGCGAATACAAGCTGGGTGAAGACTTCACCTACTCTGTAGAGTTTGAAGTTTATCCGGAAGTTGAACTGCAGGGTCTGGAAGCGATCGAAGTTGAAAAACCGATCGTTGAAGTGACCGACGCTGACGTTGACGGCATGCTGGATACTCTGCGTAAACAGCAGGCGACCTGGAAAGAAAAAGACGGCGCTGTTGAAGCAGAAGACCGCGTAACCATCGACTTCACCGGTTCTGTAGACGGTGAAGAGTTCGAAGGCGGTAAAGCGTCTGATTTCGTACTGGCGATGGGCCAGGGTCGTATGATCCCAGGCTTTGAAGACGGTATCAAAGGCCACAAAGCTGGCGAAGAGTTCACCATCGACGTGACCTTCCCGGAAGAGTACCACGCAGAAAACCTGAAAGGTAAAGCAGCGAAATTCGCTATCAACCTGAAGAAAGTTGAAGAGCGTGAACTGCCGGAACTGACTGCAGAATTCATCAAACGTTTCGGCGTTGAAGATGGTTCCGTAGAAGGTCTGCGCGCTGAAGTGCGTAAAAACATGGAGCGCGAGCTGAAGAGCGCCATCCGTAACCGCGTTAAGTCTCAGGCGATCGAAGGTCTGGTAAAAGCTAACGACATCGACGTACCGGCTGCGCTGATCGACAGCGAAATCGACGTTCTGCGTCGCCAGGCTGCACAGCGTTTCGGTGGCAACGAAAAACAAGCTCTGGAACTGCCGCGTGAACTGTTCGAAGAACAGGCTAAACGTCGCGTAGTTGTTGGCCTGCTGCTGGGCGAAGTTATCCGCACCAACGAGCTGAAAGCTGACGAAGAGCGCGTGAAAGGCCTGATCGAAGAGATGGCTTCTGCGTACGAAGATCCGAAAGAAGTTATCGAGTTCTACAGCAAAAACAAAGAACTGATGGACAACATGCGCAATGTTGCTCTGGAAGAACAGGCTGTTGAAGCTGTACTGGCGAAAGCGAAAGTGACTGAAAAAGAAACCACTTTCAACGAGCTGATGAACCAGCAGGCGTAATTTACGCAGCATAACGCGCTAAATTCGCACAAAGGCCCGTCACCGCCAGGTGGTGGGCTTTTTTTTGTCATGAATTTTGCATGGAACCGTGCGAAAAGCCTCTTTCGGTGTTAGCGTAACAACAAAAGATTGTTATGCTTGAAATATGGTGATGCCGTACCCATAACACAGGGACTAGCTGATAATCCGTCCATAAGGTTACAATCGGTACAGCAGGTTTTTTCAATTTTATCCAGGAGACGGAAATGTCATACAGCGGCGAACGAGATAACTTTGCACCCCATATGGCGCTGGTGCCGATGGTCATTGAACAGACCTCACGAGGTGAGCGCTCTTTTGATATCTATTCTCGTCTACTTAAGGAACGCGTCATTTTTCTGACTGGCCAGGTTGAAGACCACATGGCTAACCTGATTGTGGCGCAGATGCTGTTCCTGGAAGCAGAAAACCCAGAAAAAGATATCTATCTGTACATTAACTCTCCAGGCGGGGTGATTACTGCCGGGATGTCTATCTATGACACCATGCAGTTTATCAAGCCTGATGTCAGCACCATCTGTATGGGCCAGGCGGCCTCGATGGGCGCTTTCTTGCTGACTGCAGGGGCAAAAGGTAAACGTTTCTGCCTGCCGAATTCGCGCGTGATGATTCACCAGCCGTTGGGCGGCTACCAGGGCCAGGCGACCGATATCGAAATTCATGCCCGTGAAATTCTGAAAGTTAAAGGGCGCATGAATGAACTTATGGCGCTTCATACGGGTCAATCATTAGAACAGATTGAACGTGATACCGAGCGCGATCGCTTCCTTTCCGCCCCTGAAGCGGTGGAATACGGTCTGGTCGATTCGATTCTGACCCATCGTAATTGATGCCAGAGGCGCAACTGTGCCGCTATACTTATCCAGGGCGGCACAACGCTGTAAGCGGCTTGCGCCTGAGAATGGCATTTGCGTCGTCGTGTGCGGCACAAAGAACAAAGAAGAGGTTTTGACCCATGACAGATAAACGCAAAGATGGCTCAGGCAAATTGCTGTATTGCTCTTTTTGCGGCAAAAGCCAGCATGAAGTGCGCAAGCTGATTGCCGGTCCATCCGTGTATATCTGCGACGAATGTGTTGATTTATGTAACGACATCATTCGCGAAGAGATTAAAGAAGTTGCACCGCATCGTGAACGCAGTGCGCTACCGACGCCGCATGAAATTCGCAACCACCTGGACGATTACGTTATCGGTCAGGAACAGGCGAAAAAAGTGCTGGCGGTCGCGGTATACAACCACTACAAACGTCTGCGCAACGGAGATACCAGCAATGGCGTCGAGTTGGGCAAAAGTAACATTCTGCTGATCGGTCCGACCGGTTCCGGTAAAACGCTGCTGGCCGAAACGCTGGCGCGCCTGCTGGACGTTCCGTTCACCATGGCTGACGCAACCACGCTGACCGAAGCCGGTTATGTGGGCGAAGACGTTGAAAACATCATTCAGAAGCTGTTGCAGAAGTGCGATTACGACGTACAGAAAGCGCAGCGCGGGATTGTCTACATCGATGAAATTGACAAGATTTCTCGTAAGTCAGACAACCCGTCCATTACCCGAGACGTTTCCGGTGAAGGCGTACAGCAGGCACTGTTAAAACTGATCGAAGGTACGGTAGCTGCTGTTCCGCCGCAAGGTGGGCGTAAACATCCGCAGCAGGAATTCTTGCAGGTTGATACCTCTAAGATCCTGTTTATCTGTGGCGGTGCGTTTGCCGGTCTGGATAAAGTGATTTCCCATCGTGTAGAAACCGGTTCCGGCATTGGTTTTGGCGCGACGGTAAAAGCGAAGTCCGACAAAGCAAGCGAAGGTGAACTGCTGGCGCAGGTTGAACCGGAAGATCTGATCAAGTTTGGTCTGATCCCTGAGTTCATTGGTCGTCTGCCGGTTGTCGCAACGTTGAATGAACTGAGCGAAGAAGCTCTGATTCAGATCCTCAAAGAGCCGAAAAACGCCCTGACCAAGCAGTATCAGGCGCTGTTTAATCTGGAAGGCGTGGATCTGGAATTCCGTGACGAGGCGCTGGATGCTATCGCTAAGAAAGCGATGGCGCGTAAAACCGGTGCCCGTGGCCTGCGTTCCATCGTAGAAGCCGCACTGCTCGATACCATGTACGATCTGCCGTCCATGGAAGACGTCGAAAAAGTGGTTATCGACGAATCGGTAATTGATGGTCAAAGCAAGCCGTTGCTGATTTATGGCAAGCCGGAAGCGCAACAGGCATCTGGTGAATAATTAACCATTCCCATACAATTAGTTAACCAAAAAGGGGGGATTTTATCTCCCCTTTAATTTTTCCTCTATTCTCGGCGTTGAATGTGGGGGAAACATCCCCATATACTGACGTACATGTTAATAGATGGCGTGAAGCACAGTCGTGTCATCTGATTACCTGGCGGAAATTAAACTAAGAGAGAGCTCTATGAATCCTGAGCGTTCTGAACGCATTGAAATCCCCGTATTGCCGCTGCGCGATGTGGTGGTTTATCCGCACATGGTCATCCCCTTATTTGTCGGGCGGGAAAAATCTATCCGTTGTCTGGAAGCGGCGATGGACCATGATAAAAAAATTATGCTGGTCGCGCAGAAAGAAGCTTCAACGGATGAGCCGGGTGTAAACGATCTTTTCACCGTCGGGACCGTGGCCTCTATATTGCAGATGCTGAAACTGCCTGACGGCACCGTCAAAGTGCTGGTCGAGGGGTTACAGCGCGCGCGTATTTCTGCGCTCTCTGACAATGGCGAACACTTTTCTGCGAAGGCGGAGTATCTGGAGTCGCCGACCATTGATGAGCGGGAACAGGAAGTGCTGGTGCGTACTGCAATCAGCCAGTTCGAAGGCTACATCAAGCTGAACAAAAAAATTCCACCAGAAGTGCTGACGTCGCTGAATAGCATCGACGATCCGGCGCGTCTGGCGGATACCATTGCTGCACATATGCCGCTGAAACTGGCTGACAAACAGTCCGTTCTGGAGATGTCCGACGTTAACGAACGTCTGGAATATCTGATGGCAATGATGGAATCGGAAATCGATCTGCTGCAGGTTGAGAAACGCATTCGCAACCGTGTTAAAAAGCAGATGGAGAAATCCCAGCGTGAGTACTATCTGAACGAGCAAATGAAAGCTATTCAGAAAGAACTCGGTGAAATGGACGACGCGCCGGACGAAAACGAAGCCCTGAAGCGCAAAATCGACGCGGCGAAAATGCCGAAAGAGGCAAAAGAGAAAGCGGAAGCAGAGTTGCAGAAGCTGAAAATGATGTCTCCGATGTCGGCAGAAGCGACCGTAGTGCGTGGTTATATCGACTGGATGGTACAGGTACCGTGGAATGCGCGTAGCAAGGTCAAAAAAGACCTGCGTCAGGCGCAGGAAATCCTTGATACCGACCATTATGGTCTGGAGCGCGTGAAAGATCGCATCCTTGAGTATCTTGCGGTTCAAAGCCGTGTCAACAAAATCAAGGGACCGATCCTCTGCCTGGTAGGGCCACCGGGGGTAGGTAAAACGTCCCTGGGGCAGTCCATCGCCAAAGCCACCGGGCGTAAATATGTCCGTATGGCGCTGGGCGGCGTGCGTGATGAAGCGGAAATCCGTGGTCACCGCCGTACTTACATCGGTTCTATGCCGGGTAAACTGATCCAGAAAATGGCGAAAGTGGGCGTGAAAAACCCGCTGTTCCTGCTCGATGAGATCGACAAAATGTCTTCTGACATGCGAGGCGATCCGGCTTCCGCACTGCTTGAAGTGCTGGATCCAGAGCAGAACGTAGCGTTCAGCGACCACTACCTGGAAGTGGATTACGACCTTAGCGACGTGATGTTTGTCGCGACGTCGAACTCCATGAACATTCCGGCACCGCTGCTGGATCGTATGGAAGTGATTCGCCTCTCCGGTTATACCGAAGATGAAAAACTGAACATCGCCAAACGTCACCTGCTGCCGAAGCAGATTGAACGTAATGCACTGAAAAAAGGTGAGCTGACCGTCGACGATAGCGCCATTATCGGCATTATTCGTTACTACACCCGTGAGGCGGGCGTGCGTGGTCTGGAGCGTGAAATCTCCAAACTGTGTCGCAAAGCGGTTAAGCAGTTACTGCTCGATAAGTCATTAAAACATATCGAAATTAACGGCGATAACCTGCATGACTATCTCGGTGTTCAGCGTTTCGACTATGGTCGCGCGGATAACGAAAACCGTGTCGGTCAGGTAACTGGTCTGGCGTGGACGGAAGTGGGCGGTGACTTGCTGACCATTGAAACCGCGTGCGTTCCGGGTAAAGGCAAACTGACCTATACCGGATCGCTTGGCGAAGTGATGCAGGAGTCCATTCAGGCGGCGTTAACGGTGGTTCGTGCGCGTGCGGAAAAACTGGGGATCAACCCTGATTTTTATGAAAAACGCGACATCCACGTCCACGTACCGGAAGGTGCGACGCCGAAAGATGGTCCGAGTGCCGGTATTGCTATGTGCACCGCGCTGGTTTCTTGCCTGACCGGTAACCCGGTTCGTGCCGATGTGGCAATGACCGGTGAGATCACTCTGCGTGGTCAGGTACTGCCTATCGGTGGTTTGAAAGAAAAACTACTGGCAGCGCATCGCGGCGGGATTAAAACAGTGTTAATTCCGTTCGAAAATAAACGCGATCTGGAAGAGATTCCTGACAACGTAATTGCCGATCTGGATATTCATCCTGTGAAACGCATTGAGGAAGTTCTGACTCTGGCGCTGCAAAATGAACCGTCTGGCATGCAGGTTGTGACTGCAAAATAGTGACCTCGCGCAAAATGCACTAATAAAAACTGGGCTGGCAGGCTAATTCGGACTTGCCAGCCTTTTTTTGTCTCGCTAAGTTAGATGGCGGATTGGGCTTGCCCTTATTAAGGGGTGTTGTAAGGGGATGGCTGGCCTGATATAACTGCTGCGCGTTCGTACCTTGAAGGATTCAAGTGCGATATAAATTATAAAGAGGAAGAGAAGAGTGAATAAATCTCAATTGATCGACAAGATTGCTGCAGGGGCTGATATCTCTAAAGCTGCGGCTGGCCGTGCGTTAGATGCTATTATTGCTTCCGTAACTGAATCTCTGAAAGAAGGGGATGATGTAGCACTGGTAGGTTTTGGTACTTTTGCCGTTAAAGAGCGTGCTGCCCGTACTGGCCGCAACCCGCAGACCGGTAAAGAGATCACCATCGCTGCCGCTAAAGTACCGAGCTTCCGTGCAGGTAAAGCACTGAAAGACGCGGTAAACTAAGCGTTGTCCCCAGTGGGGATGTGACGAAGTTCAAGGGCGCATCTACTGATGTGCCTTTTTTATTTGTAATCGGTGACTTTCTGCGTCTTGTGGGCTGACAATTGCCCCCGTTTCTTGTCACAATAGGCCTTTGCGCGCATCGATACGTTGCGTGAGGTACACAGTCATCTACAGCGGAGTGTTGTTACACCATGATGGACAGCTTACGCACGGCTGCAAACAGTCTCGTGCTCAAGATTATTTTCGGTATCATTATCGTGTCGTTCATATTGACCGGCGTGAGTGGTTACCTGATTGGCGGAGGCAATAACTACGCCGCAAAAGTGAATGACCAGGAAATCAGCCGTGGGCAGTTCGAGAATGCCTTCAACAGCGAGCGTAATCGCATGCAGCAACAGCTGGGCGATCAATACTCTGAGCTTGCAGCGAACGAAGGCTATATGAAAACCCTGCGTCAACAGGTGCTGAATCGTCTGATCGACGAGGCGCTTCTGGATCAGTACGCTCGTGAGCTGAAACTGGGTATCAGTGATGAGCAGGTTAAACAGGCGATTTTCGCGACCCCAGCCTTCCAGGTTGACGGCAAATTTGATAACAGCCGCTATAACGGTATCCTCAACCAGATGGGGATGACCGCCGATCAGTACGCCCAGGCGCTACGTAACCAGCTCACTACCCAACAGCTGATTAACGGCGTTGCCGGTACCGATTTTATGCTGAAAGGTGAAACCGACGAGCTGGCGGCACTGGTAGCTCAACAACGCGTGGTACGTGAAGCGACTATCGATGTTAACGCGCTGGCGGCGAAGCAGCCTGTGACCGAACAGGAAATTGCCAGCTACTACGAACAAAACAAAAACAATTTCATGACGCCGGAACAATTCCGCGTGAGTTACATCAAGCTGGATGCCGCAACGATGCAGCAACCGGTTAGCGATGCGGATATCCAGAGCTACTACGATCAGCATCAGGATCAATTCACCCAGCCGCAGCGTACCCGCTACAGCATCATCCAGACCAAAACTGAAGATGAAGCGAAAGCGGTACTTGATGAGCTGAATAAAGGCGGTGATTTTGCTGCGTTAGCCAAAGAAAAATCTGCCGATATTATCTCTGCCCGTAACGGCGGCGATATGGGTTGGTTAGAAGATGCCACTATCCCGGACGAACTGAAAAATGCTGGTCTGAAAGAAAAAGGCCAACTCTCTGGTGTCATCAAATCTTCGGTCGGTTTCCTGATTGTACGTCTGGACGACATTCAGCCAGCGAAAGTGAAGTCGTTAGACGAAGTGCGTGACGATGTCGCGGCGAAAGTGAAACACGAAAAAGCCCTCGATGCGTACTACGCACTGCAGCAGAAAGTGAGCGATGCAGCAAGCAATGATACCGAGTCTCTGGCCGGTGCAGAGCAAGCTGCCGGCGTTAAAGCCACTCAGACGGGTTGGTTCAGCAAAGATAACCTGCCGGAAGAGTTGAACTTCAAGCCGGTTGCTGACGCTATCTTCAACGGCGGTCTGGTAGGTGAAAACGGTGCGCCGGGCATCAACTCTGACATCATCACCGTAGACGGCGACCGCGCATTCGTGCTGCGCATCAGCGAGCACAAACCGGAAGCGGTGAAACCGTTGGCAGATGTTCAGGAACAAGTTAAGGCACTGGTTCAGCACAACAAAGCTGAACAACAGGCGAAAGTGGATGCTGAGAAACTGCTGGTTGATTTGAAAGCCGGCAAAGGTGCGGAAGCTATGCAGGCTGCCGGTCTGAAATTTGGCGAGCCGAAAACCTTAAGCCGTTCCGGTCGTGACCCGATTAGCCAGGCGGCGTTTGCACTGCCACTGCCAGCGAAAGACAAACCGAGCTACGGTATGGCGACCGATATGCAAGGTAATGTGGTTCTGCTGGCGCTGGACGAAGTGAAACAAGGTTCAATGCCGGAAGATCAGAAAAAAGCGATGGTGCAGGGTATCACCCAGAACAACGCACAAATCGTCTTTGAAGCGCTGATGAGTAACCTGCGTAAAGAGGCGAAAATCAAAATTGGCGATGCGCTGGAACAGCAATAATCCTGAAGCCGCCTCGCAAAAAAATGCTTTGCAGCTGTAACAAGAAAAGGTCGCTTTCGCGGCCTTTTCCATTTCTGAACATTGCCATTTGTTTACTGTTTTCACTGCCGTTAAGGTGATTCCACTGTTAACAAACAAGGAGAAAACAGTATGAAACACGGAATTAAAGCACTGCTCATTACCCTGTCCCTGGCCTGTGCCGGAATGTCTCATAGTGCTCTGGCGGCAGCTCCTGCGGCGAAACCGACAACGGTAGAAACCAAAGCGGAGGCTCCTGCAGCACAAAGTAAAGCAGCAGTTCCGGCGAAAGCCAGTGACGAAGAAGGCACCCGGGTCAGCATTAATAATGCCAGCGCGGAAGAGTTAGCCCGCGCGATGAATGGCGTTGGCCTGAAGAAAGCGCAGGCGATTGTCAGTTATCGCGAAGAGTACGGTCCGTTTAAAACGGTGGAGGATCTCAAGCAGGTGCCGGGGATGGGCAATTCGCTGGTGGAACGTAATCTGGCGGTATTAACCCTGTAATTAATTTGCATAGTGGCAATTTTTTGCCAGACTGAAGAGGTCATACCAGTTATGACCTCTGTACTTATAACAGTTTTTATAAAAACAACGTAAGGTTATTGCGCTATGCAAACACAAATCAAAGTTCGTGGATATCATCTCGACGTTTACCAGCACGTAAACAACGCCCGCTACCTTGAATTTCTCGAAGAAGCCCGCTGGGATGGGTTGGAAAATAGCGACAGTTTTCAGTGGATGACGGCCCATAACATCGCCTTCGTCGTGGTCAATATCAATATTAACTATCGTCGCCCGGCGGTATTAAGCGACCTGTTAACTATTACCAGTCAGTTGCAGCAATTAAACGGTAAAAGTGGCATCTTAAGCCAGGTCATTACACTGGAGCCGGAAGGGCAGGTAGTAGCGGATGCGCTTATTACGTTTGTTTGTATTGATCTTAAAACGCAGAAAGCATTAGCTCTGGAAGGGGAATTGCGCGAAAAGCTGGAGCAGATGGTTAAGTAAACGTTTTGTGGTGCCGGATGCTCAAGCCGCATCCGGCGACACCCGGAATAATTAATTCAACCCGGTTTTCTGCTTCATCGCTGCCATCACCGTCGGTTTATCGGCCAGATAATGATTCAAACCGTTGGCGCGTAAATTACATGCCGCACAATGACCGCAACCGTCGCCTTTAATGCCGTTATAGCAGGTCAGCGTTTCGTTACGGACTAAATCCAGCTTGCCGTAATAATCTGCCAGCGCCCAGGTTTCCGCTTTATCAATCCACATCAGCGGCGTTTCAAAACGAATATCTTTCGCCATGCCTAAACTGACGGCATGGTTTAGTGCTTTCACAAACTCATCGCGGCAATCCGGGTAGCCGGAGAAATCCGTTTCGCAGACGCCGGTAATCACCGCTTCTGCTTTTACCTGATACGCATATATTGCCGCCAGTGTCAGGAACAAAATATTACGCCCAGGGACAAACGTATTCGGGATGCCATCAGCTTCAGGTTCATAATCAGGCACTGGAATGCTGTCACGCGTCAGGCTGCTGACCGCCAGCTCGTTGAGCAGCGTTACATCAAGAACCTTATGCGCGCGTGCCCCCAGTTTCAGCGCCAGTTCGCGTGCCACGTCGATTTCTGCGCGATGTCGCTGACCGTAATCGAACGTCACGCAATGGACTTCATCATATTGTTGTAATGCCTGCACCAGACAGGTGGTGGAATCCTGGCCTCCACTGAACACAACGACAGCACGTTTCATAGATAATCCTGCTTGAACAATAAAAGCGTTATGGTAACGCCTGCGATTAACCCGGACCAGCTATTCATTGCGACGGCGCGGGAAGCCAGGCTTCGGTAAATTCAAACCAGCCGCGCGGTGTCAGTCGCACACCGTTCACGCCGGGAGGGGCACTAATGCGATAGTGATAGTTGAATAGCGGCGTCAGCGTCGCGTCTGCCATTAACTGGCTAAAAACCGCTTTCAGGGCATTAAATCGGTTTTCCTCATCAGGCATTACTTGCACCGCGTCCAGTGTCGATTGCAAATGTGCATATGCTGGAGCGTCGAAAACATGTGGCCACAGTGGATCGCAACGCAGCCATTGCTCCAGGGTATATTCCGGTGCTTCGCCAATTAATCTGTCGCCCATCATGAGGTCTGCGTGTGCCAGTAGGGTCGTGTCGTCCCAGTTTTTTGCGTTATGAAAAATAATTGTGAGTTCACAGCCTTCCGCTGCCAGTGTCGCCTGTAGACGTTCTGCCATGGTATGAAGTTCTATCGGTAGGTGATAAACCAGCGTCAAGGTTTTCGGTAGTTTGACCTCATCCGGTACTTGCCATTGCGGAATAGTCCAGCCTGGCAGTAATGCATGACTGGCGGTGATCAGGTTTTCTCCGACTTCTAACGTTTGTAATAAACCGGATTGATGAATAATGGAGATCACTTTTCGCGCCTGCCAGAGGGACAGTCGGGGACTTTTGCGCAACGTTAAATAGCAAAAACCTAAACTGATGCCACTACTGACCTGGCTGACCCGTTGCAGCTCCTCCGGTTTGCCGATGGTGATTTGCACGGGATGCCGACAACTGGTTCCCAAATCTTTTTCGAAAAGCGGCGGAGTTATCCAGTACTCAACCGCTTTAAGCAGCGGATGACGTAAATGGTAATAATCATGGCTCTCCAGGCGCACCAGTTCCGCTGTGAATTGTGTTAAGCGAAAAGGACCTGTGCCGATCAGGGGGAATTGCGGATGCGCCAGATGGCTGCAATAGCTCGCCAGCCGGTGCGCAAGCCAGTAATCGGGGCGATGTAAAAAGAAGGTCAGACACTGCGGATGGGTGACTTCAATACGCTTCACGCTAATAAATAATTGATCCAGTGCTGGCAGTTGTAACAGCATCAATAACCGCTGGTGTAAGTGGGAGGCTTTTACTGCATCGCCGTTATGCCAGTGTAAGGTTGAGCGAAGATAAAAATCCCAGCGTAACCCGTCAGTAGAGGTTTCCCAGTGATGCGCTAAATCGCCAATCGGGCGCTGGGTATTATTATCGAAGCGGGTCAGGCCGGAAAATATCTGTCCGGCGAGATGCTGCTCGGCACGACCGGGCAAAAAGCCCGGTTGTAGCGGTTCGAGCGGGCGATAGTAGGGAATACGCAACGTGGGCGTATCATTTTGCCATTGTCCGCCCATAAACGGCTGTAACAGAGTGCGCAGCTCACCTGGGGCCAGTTGCGCCAGCTCCAGCACATCTTGCTGCTTTCCGGTTTCCAGCGCCTGTTCCATCATCGCATTTCGTAGCGATTCTGGCGTGACCAGAAAGCGTAGTTGACCGCGCTTTCCGCGTCCTGACTGCGCCTGCCACTCCAGCCATCCCGCCTCCTGTGCCTGGCGTAACAGCGTACGAACATGGCGTTCGCTGCAAAAACAGCGTTCGGCCAGTTCGCTGACTGTGACGGTTTGCGGCTTTCCGGCGGAAGGTTGCCACAGACGTTGATACTGGTTAAGACGGTTGAGCAGTCGCATATAAACCCGGAACAATATTATTTAACTATTCACTATTACTTCCGTATATATCAGGTGATACTCAATCACCATTAACCGTGTCACAGAGTGGAGAAAGAAATGGCTCGTCTGGCAGCATTTGATATGGATGGCACTTTATTGATGCCTGACCATCATTTAGGTGAGAAAACCCTCTCTACTTTGGCGCGACTGCGTGAACGCGACATTACCCTCACTTTTGCCACGGGGCGTCATGCGCTGGAGATGCAGCATATTCTCGGGGCGCTATCGCTGGATGCATATTTGATTACTGGCAACGGAACGCGCGTGCATTCTCTGGAAGGTGAACTTTTACATCGTGATGATTTACCTGCGGATGTCGCGGAGCTGGTGCTGTATCAGCAATGGGATACCCGAGCCAGCATGCATATCTTCAATGACGACGGTTGGTTTACCGGGAAAGAGATCCCTGCGTTGTTGCAGGCATTTGTCTATAGCGGTTTTCGTTATCAGATAATCGATGTCAAAAAAATGCCACTCGGCAGCGTCACCAAGATCTGCTTCTGTGGCGATCACGACGATCTTACACGCTTGCAGATCCAGCTATACGAAGCATTAGGCGAGCGTGCACATTTATGTTTTTCCGCCACGGATTGCCTCGAAGTGCTGCCGGTGGGCTGCAATAAAGGCGCTGCATTGACGGTGCTGACCCAACATTTAGGTTTATCGTTACGCGATTGCATGGCCTTTGGTGATGCGATGAACGATCGCGAAATGTTAGGCAGTGTCGGTAGCGGATTTATTATGGGCAATGCGATGCCGCAACTGCGCGCGGAGCTCCCGCATTTACCGGTGATTGGACATTGCCGAAATCAGGCTGTCTCTCACTATTTGACGCACTGGCTGGACTATCCACATCTACCTTATTCCCCCGAATAACGAGATCCCTTCCAGCACCGGGCAATTGCCCGGTTTTTTTTGCGTTGAATTTGTCATTTTGTGCCGTGGTGCTTAAACCGCACAGAATAAATTGTCGCGATTTCACCTTTAAAATAGAATTAAAAGAGAAAAAAATTCTCTGTGGAAGGGCTATGTTAGATAAAATTGACCGTAAGCTGCTGGCCTTGCTACAGCAGGATTGCACCCTCTCTTTGCAGGCACTGGCTGAAGCCGTTAATCTGACAACCACCCCCTGCTGGAAGCGTCTGAAACGGCTGGAGGACGACGGTATCCTTATCGGCAAAGTCGCCCTGCTGGATCCGGAAAAAATAGGCCTCGGCCTGACCGCCTTTGTGCTGATAAAAACGCAACATCACAGCAGCGAATGGTATTGCCGCTTTGTCACGGTGGTTACCGAAATGCCAGAAGTGCTGGGGTTCTGGCGCATGGCCGGTGAATACGATTATCTGATGCGCGTCCAGGTTGCCGACATGAAACGCTACGACGAGTTTTATAAGCGTCTGGTAAACAGCGTGCCGGGGCTGTCGGACGTCACTTCCAGCTTCGCGATGGAACAGATTAAATACACCACTTCTTTACCCATCGAATAAATATCCAGAATCAGGTCAGGACACAACGCGTGCGATTATTTGCTCAATTAAGCTGGTATTTCCGTCGGGAATGGCGTCGCTATCTCGGGGCTGTCGCCTTGCTTGTCATTATCGCGATGCTGCAACTGGTTCCGCCAAAAGTGGTTGGTATTGTTGTTGATGGCGTGACAGAACAACACTTTACTACCGGGCAGATCCTGATGTGGATCGCCACCATGGTGCTGATTGCCGTTGTGGTTTATCTCCTGCGTTACGTCTGGCGCGTATTGCTGTTTGGTGCGTCTTATCAACTGGCTGTTGAACTGCGTGAAGATTATTACCGCCAGCTAAGCCGGCAGCATCCTGAGTTTTACCTGCGTCATCGCACGGGTGACCTCATGGCTCGTGCGACCAATGACGTCGATCGCGTCGTGTTTGCCGCCGGAGAAGGGGTGCTGACGCTGGTGGATTCACTGGTAATGGGCTGCGCTGTGTTGATTATGATGTCTACGCAAATTAGCTGGCAGTTGACCTTATTTGCCCTGTTGCCGATGCCAGTGATGGCGATCATGATCAAGCGCAACGGCGATGCCTTGCATGAACGCTTTAAGCTGGCACAGGCGGCGTTTTCCAGTCTTAATGACCGCACCCAGGAAAGCCTCACCAGTATCCGCATGATCAAAGCTTTTGGTCTGGAAGATCGCCAGTCGGCGTTATTTGCCGCGGATGCCGAAGATACCGGCAAGAAAAACATGCGGGTGGCACGTATTGATGCCCGTTTTGATCCGACGATTTACATCGCCATCGGCACGGCGAACTTGCTGGCGATTGGCGGCGGTAGTTGGATGGTGGTACAGGGCAGTTTAACGCTGGGCCAGCTCACCAGTTTTATGATGTATTTAGGTCTGATGATTTGGCCAATGCTGGCGCTGGCATGGATGTTTAACATTGTGGAACGTGGCAGCGCGGCGTATAGCCGAATTCGTACCATGCTGGCCGAAGCGCCAGTCGTTATTGATGGTAGTGATAAGGTGCCAGAAGGTCGTGGTGAACTGGATGTGAATATTCGCCAGTTTACGTATCCGCAGACTGACCATCCTGCGCTGGAAAACGTCAATTTCGCCCTGAAACCCGGTCAGATGGTAGGTATTTGCGGGCCGACTGGTTCCGGCAAAAGTACCCTGTTGTCGCTCATTCAGCGTCATTTCGACGTCAGCGAGGGGGATATCCGCTTTCATGATATTCCTCTGACGAAGTTACAACTCGATAGCTGGCGTAGCCGCCTGGCGGTAGTTAGCCAGACACCGTTCCTTTTTTCCGACACCGTAGCGAACAACATCGCGTTGGGTTGCCCGAATGCCACCCAGCAAGAGATTGAGCATGTCGCGCGGTTAGCCAGCGTGCATGACGATATTTTGCGTTTACCGCAAGGTTACGATACAGAAGTGGGCGAGCGCGGCGTGATGCTTTCCGGTGGGCAAAAACAGCGTATCTCCATTGCTCGTGCGTTATTAGTCAACGCGGAAATCCTCATCCTTGATGATGCGCTTTCGGCAGTAGACGGACGCACAGAGCACCAGATCCTGCATAACCTGCGTCAGTGGGGGCAGGGAAGAACGGTAATCATCAGTGCCCATCGCCTTTCTGCACTGACGGAAGCCAGTGAAATTATTGTGATGCAGCACGGACATATCGCCCAGCGTGGCAATCATGATGTGCTGGCACAACAAAGCGGCTGGTATCGCGATATGTATCGCTATCAACAACTGGAGGCGGCGCTCGACGACGCTCCGGAAAATCGCGAGGAGGCCGTCGATGCGTAGTTTTAGCCAACTGTGGCCGACTCTCAAGCGTCTGTTAGCGTACGGTTCGCCGTGGCGTAAACCGTTGGGGATTGCGGTCCTGATGATGTGGGTTGCGGCTGCGGCAGAAGTCAGTGGGCCGCTGCTTATCAGCTATTTTATCGACAATATGGTAGCGAAAAATAACCTGCCGTTGAAAGTGGTTGCAGGGCTGGCTGCGGCGTATGTTGGGCTGCAACTGTTTGCCGCCGGGCTACATTACGCGCAGTCGCTGCTGTTTAATCGGGCGGCAGTAGGCGTAGTGCAACAGTTGCGTACCGACGTGATGGATGCTGCGTTACGCCAGCCATTAAGCGAGTTTGATACCCAACCCGTCGGGCAGGTGATTTCCCGCGTCACCAATGACACTGAAGTGATCCGCGATCTCTACGTTACCGTGGTGGCAACTGTCCTGCGTAGCGCCGCACTGGTGGGCGCGATGCTGGTGGCGATGTTCAGCCTCGACTGGCGAATGGCGCTGGTGGCGATAATGATTTTCCCGGTGGTGCTGGTGGTAATGGTGATATACCAGCGTTACAGCACGCCGATTGTCCGTCGTGTGCGCGCCTATCTGGCGGATATCAACGACGGCTTTAACGAAATCATCAATGGCATGAGCGTTATCCAGCAGTTCCGTCAGCAGGCGCGATTTGGCGAACGTATGGGTGAGGCCAGTCGTTCACACTATATGGCGAGGATGCAAACCCTGCGCCTCGACGGTTTTCTGCTGCGTCCGCTGCTGAGTCTGTTTTCATCGCTCATTCTTTGTGGATTGTTGATGCTGTTTGGCTTCTCTGTCAGCGGCACCATTGAAGTGGGCGTACTGTATGCGTTTATCAGCTATCTTGGGCGGCTTAACGAACCCTTAATCGAACTGACCACGCAACAGGCGATGCTGCAACAGGCTGTTGTTGCTGGTGAGCGCGTGTTTGAGCTGATGGACGGACCGCGCCAGCAATATGGCAATGATGATCGCCCGTTGCAGAGCGGCACCATTGAAGTCGATAACGTGTCATTTGCTTATCGCGATGACAATATGGTGCTAAAGAACATTAATCTCTCTGTGCCTTCGCGCAATTTTGTGGCGCTGGTCGGGCATACCGGCAGTGGTAAAAGTACCCTCGCCAGTTTATTGATGGGCTATTACCCGCTAACGGAAGGTGAGATTCGCCTTGATGGTCGTCCATTAAGTTCGCTAAGTCACAGCGCGCTGCGCCAGGGCGTGGCAATGGTGCAGCAAGATCCGGTGGTGCTGGCGGATACCTTCCTCGCCAACGTGACGCTGGGGCGTGATATCTCCGAAGAACGCGTCTGGCAGGCGCTGGAAACCGTGCAACTGGCGGAGCTGGCGCGTAGCATGAGCGACGGTATTTACACGCCGCTTGGCGAGCAGGGGAATAATCTCTCAGTCGGGCAAAAGCAACTGCTGGCACTGGCACGCGTGTTGGTGGAGACGCCGCAAATCCTGATCCTTGATGAGGCAACAGCCAGCATTGACTCCGGTACTGAACAGGCGATTCAACATGCTCTGGCGGCGGTGCGTGAACATACCACGCTGGTGGTGATTGCTCACCGCTTATCAACTATTGTTGATGCCGACACCATTCTGGTGCTTCATCGTGGGCAAGCTGTGGAGCAGGGCACTCACCAGCAACTGCTGGCGGCCCAGGGACGCTACTGGCAGATGTATCAACTGCAACTTGCGGGCGAAGAGCTGGCAGCCAGCGTGCGTGAAGAGGAATCATTGAGCGCCTGAATAGCGCAATATTTGATCGTTGGTGCAAAAATGTAACGCACTGTGCACTGTCATAGTGCGTTTTCATTTTCAATCTTCTTAACTTCCTGCTCTCTTTCTCGTTTTTCATTTCTGGCACACCGCTTGCAATACCTTCTTCGTGTAGCAGAACCATTACCGAATTCTGACCGGAGGGGATCTATGAAGCTGGTGACCGTGATAATCAAACCATTCAAGCTGGAAGACGTTCGTGAAGCGTTATCTTCCATTGGTATTCAGGGCCTGACCGTCACCGAAGTGAAAGGTTTCGGGCGTCAGAAAGGGCATGCCGAGCTGTACCGGGGGGCGGAATACAGCGTCAACTTCCTGCCAAAAGTAAAAATTGATGTGGCGATTGCTGATGACCAACTCGATGAAGTGATTGATATCGTCAGTAAGGCGGCTTACACCGGAAAAATTGGCGACGGCAAAATCTTCGTCGCTGAATTGCAACGCGTCATTCGTATTCGTACCGGCGAAGCCGACGAAGCGGCGCTGTAATCTCTGGCACACAGCAACAGGAACGAAAAATGAAGATAGCGACGATAAAAACTGGGCTTGCTTCACTGGCGATGCTGCCGGGACTGGTAATGGCTGCACCTGCGGTGGCCGATAAAGCCGACAATGCGTTTATGATGATTTGTACTGCGCTGGTGCTGTTTATGACTATTCCGGGGATTGCCCTGTTTTACGGTGGGTTGATTCGCGGCAAAAACGTGCTGTCGATGCTGACGCAGGTGACGGTGACGTTTGCACTGGTCTGTATTCTCTGGGTGGTTTACGGTTACTCGCTGGCGTTTGGTGAGGGAAACAACTTCTTCGGCAACATTAACTGGTTGATGCTGAAAAACATCGAACTGACGGCGGTGATGGGCAGCATTTATCAGTATATCCACGTAGCGTTTCAGGGATCGTTTGCCTGCATTACCGTAGGCTTGATAGTTGGAGCACTGGCGGAACGAATCCGCTTCTCAGCTGTGTTGATTTTCGTGGTGGTATGGCTGACGCTCTCCTACATTCCGATTGCGCATATGGTCTGGGGCGGCGGTTTGCTGGCTTCTCACGGTGCACTGGATTTCGCGGGTGGCACGGTGGTGCACATTAACGCCGCAATCGCCGGTCTGGTGGGCGCGTATCTGATAGGCAAACGCGTGGGCTTCGGCAAAGAGGCGTTTAAACCGCACAACCTGCCGATGGTCTTCACCGGGACTGCCATTCTCTATATCGGTTGGTTTGGCTTTAACGCCGGGTCAGCGGGCACGGCGAATGAAATCGCAGCACTGGCATTTGTGAATACTGTGGTCGCAACGGCGGCAGCAATTCTTGGCTGGATCTTCGGTGAATGGGCGCTGCGCGGTAAGCCTTCACTGCTGGGAGCGTGTTCTGGCGCGATTGCCGGTCTGGTCGGCGTGACGCCAGCCTGTGGCTACATTGGGGTTGGCGGCGCGTTGATTATCGGCGTGGTAGCTGGTCTGGCGGGCTTGTGGGGCGTTACCATGCTCAAACGTTTGCTGCGGGTGGATGATCCCTGCGATGTTTTCGGTGTGCACGGCGTTTGTGGCATTGTCGGCTGTATCATGACCGGGATTTTTGCCGCCAGCTCGCTGGGCGGCGTGGGCTTCGCTGAAGGTGTGACGATGGGCCATCAGTTGCTGGTACAGCTGGAAAGCATCGCCATTACGATCGTCTGGTCCGGTGTGGTGGCGTTTATTGGCTACAAACTGGCGGATCTGACGGTTGGTCTGCGTGTACCGGAAGAACAGGAGCGAGAAGGGCTGGACGTCAACAGCCACGGCGAGAATGCCTATAACGCGTAACAAGCACTGCAAAAAACAGCCGGACGGTTTTCACCTCCGGCTATTTTTTTAATTGTGATTACGCATTACCCCTTCCTGAACGGTCGAGGCAACCAGCACGCCGTCCTGAGTATAAAACTCACCGCGCACAAAGCCGCGTGCGCTGGACGCCGAGGTGCTCTCCACGCTATACAGCAGCCATTCATTCAAATTAAACGGGCGATGGAACCACATGGAATGGTCGATGGTCGCTATCTGAATTCCTGGTTCGAGAAAACCGATGCCGTGCGGCTGTAGAGCTACCGGCAGGAAGTTAAGATCAGAAGCGTAACCGAGCAGATACTGATGAACGCGCAGATCATCCGGCACGCTACCATTTGCGCGGATCCACACCTGACGATGCGGTTCTGCGACGTGCCCTTTCAGTGGGTTATGAAACTCCACCGGACGGACTTCAAGCGGACGATCGCAGATGAATTTATCTTTCAGCACTGGCGGCAGCAGGTGCGCCAGCGATTGGGCGATTTGCGTTTCCGAAGGCAGGCCATCAGGCGCTGGCGCGGACGGCATTGTTTTTTGATGTTCGAAACCCGCTTCTGGTGCCTGGAAAGAGGCAGTCATATAAAAAATCGGTTTGCCGTTTTGAATAGCAGCAACCCGGCGGGCGCTGAAGCTGTTACCGTCACGCAGCGTTTCGACATCATAAATAATCGGCTTCTTACTATCACCTGGGCGAAGAAAGTAGCTGTGAAACGAATGTACCAGCCGCTCTTCAGGGACGGTCTCTTTTGCAGCATACAAGGCCTGACCCACGACCTGGCCGCCAAACACCTGGCGTAAACCTAAATCTTCACTCTGGCCGCGAAAGAGTCCTTCCTCAATTTTTTCCAGATTTAACAATGTCAGTAAATTTTTTAGCGCCTGACTCATATAACTCTCCAGTAACAAAGCTGCCGCAGCAAGCCAAAGTGAGTTGAGTATAACGCAAATTTGCCACTGGTCCGATGGGTGCAATAGTCTGAATTACGGGCTAATTACAGGCAGAAATGCGTGATGTGTGCCACACTTGTTGACGTTACTATTTTGTTAACCACTCTTCCGGCGAGGAAAGTTAGCCCGCTGGTGCATTGATAATAAGGAGAAGTGAATGAAACTCGTGCACATGGCCAGTGGTTTAGCGGTTGCGATTGCGTTGGCGGCTTGCGCAGATAAAAGCGCGGATATTCAGACGCCAGCACCGGCTGCAAATACGTCTATTTCAGCAACACAACAACCTGCTATCCAGCAACCGAATGTCTCCGGTACCGTTTGGATCCGTCAGAAAGTCGCACTGCCGCCTGATGCCGTGCTGACCGTGACACTTTCTGACGCGTCTTTAGCCGATGCGCCGTCGAAAGTGCTGGCGCAGAAAGCGGTGCGTACCGAAGGTAAACAGTCACCATTCAGCTTTGTTCTGCCATTTAACCCGGCAGATGTTCAGCCGAATGCGCGTATTCTGTTGAGTGCGGCGATTACCGTGAATGACAAACTGGTATTTATTACCGATACCGTTCAGCCGGTGATCAACCAGGGCGGAACTAAAGCCGACCTGACATTGGTGCCGGTGCAGCAAACCGCCGTGCCGGTTCAGGCCAGCGGTGGCGCAACGACTACCGTACCTTCGACTTCACCAACTCAGGTGAATCCGTCTTCGGCAGTTCCAGCTCCTACGCAATATTAAGCGCAGTTAACCCTCTCCGCCCGGAGAGGGTTAGTAGTTCCAGCGATAACGCTGCAAGTCGATTTGCCCGCTTCCCGATACCATCACACCTTCTGCCAGTAATGCCTGTCGTTGACGCTGTAAATCCGGTCCGGTTAGCGAAATTGTGCCGTGGCGATTAACCACCCGGTGCCAGGGCAAGGTGCTGCCTTCAGGGAGACGCTTTAACACACCGCCCACCTGGCGCGCGGCGCGGGGCGATCCTGCCAGTTTCGCCACATCACCGTAAGTGGTGACATAGCCTTCGGGAATAGCGGCGACGATTTGCCAGACGCGTTGGGGAAATGAATCTTCTTTTTCCATCTTTTCTTCCTGAGGTAATTTTTCAGCATAATCTGGAAAAACGCCCGAGTGAAGTCGCATTGCGCAAGAAACCAGCATCCGGCACGCAATGGGTTGCAATTAGCCGGGGCAGCAGTGATAATGCGCCTGCGCGTTGGTTCTCAACGCTCTCAATGGGGGCTCTGTTGGTTCTCCCGCAACGCTACTCTGTTTACCAGGTCAGGTCCGGAAGGAAGCAGCCAAGGCAGATGACGCGTGTGCCGGGATGTAGCTGGCAGGGCCCCCACCCATTTCTACCTCCCACCGTTTCGTCAAAAAATCCCAACATGGCTAAACTTTAACCACAACTGACGTCGCAAGAATTGTCTGGCTGCGCAGTACGCTTCGGAGGTATGTCTGATGAAGTATGTTGATGGTTTTGTGGTTGCCGTTCCTGCCGATAAAAAGGATGCCTATCGGGAAATGGCCGCTAAGGCCGCGCCATTGTTTAAAGAGTTTGGCGCGCTTCGTATTGTCGAATGCTGGGCCAGCGATGTACCGGATGGCAAAGTGACCGATTTTCGTATGGCGGTAAAAGCTGAAGAGAATGAAGAGGTTGTCTTTAGCTGGATTGAATACCCTTCAAAAGAGGTCCGCGACGCTGCTAATCAAAAGATGATGTCGGACCCACGGATGAAAGAGTTCGGCGAGTCCATGCCGTTTGATGGTAAGCGAATGATCTATGGCGGATTCGAGTCAATCATCGACGAATAGGTAGCGTGACGGGCTGTGCGGCGTGCCGTCAGCCCAAAAATTCACAAATGTTGCTCGGCCCAGCGTAAGAAATCCTCTTTCGGTAATGCCTTGCTGTAGAGCCAGCCCTGGCCGTAGTGCACGCCATGCTGGCGTAGCCACTCTTCTTGTTTACTGGTTTCGATTCCCTCCGCTACCATTTTCAGTTTCAGTGTTTTTGCCATTTCGATGATATGTGGCGTGACATTTTTATATTCCAGCGCATCAACGAAAGATTTATCGATCTTCAGAATGTCGACATCCAGATCCTGTAAATAGCTTAAACTTGAATACCCCGTACCAAAATCATCGAGATAAATTTCATGGCCCGCCTCCCGGTAGCGAGAAATTATCGGGGCGCTGGTTTTCGGATCGGCAAACTCGCGTTCAGTGAGTTCAAGCGCGATCTGTCTGGGATTAACCTGATAGTGATTGATCATTTCACGCAGCAATTGCGGGATTTTTTCCGAGGTGAGCACGGTGGATTCAAGATTGATCGAAATATGCTGCTGAGGATGCTGACGCAGCCAGTCGCCCATATCTTCAAAGACGCTTCTTATAATCAGTAGCGTCAATGGCTCAGAAAGGCCCGTTTGCTGTGCCAGCGGAATAAAACTATCTGGTGACAACCAACTACCGTCTGTCTGCGGCCAGCGCGCCAGTGCCTCAGCACCGACAATTTTGCCATTGGCTAAGGAGACAATCGGCTGATAGTGCACGCAAATATCACGATTTTCGATAGCATCCTGCAGCCGATGATGCGGTGACTGGATACGGCGCAAAATACGCAGCACAAACATCGCTGCCAGCAGGCCAATCACCAACCCGAGCGGTAACCAAATAAAGACTTGCCGATGCCAGCCTTTCTGCAACATTTTCGTTGAAGCCCAGGTGATGATCGAAATATTCATCTCCGGTAAGGGCAGGATATCGTAAATGATTCCATTATTTTCGATATGCTCACCGGGTGTTTTTTGTAGTCTGGTAATAATTCCCTGAGCAATTTCATCGCTGCTGGTTATCACAACGTTATGGGCATTGCCAATAATGGCGGCATCAATTTGCCATGAGCTATAGGGAATGACATCAATAAAGGAAGCGGGGTCGATCATGACGACATAATGTGCCGTTCCCATGGCGACCATGTAACGGATAATGCCTAAATCGTTATGCGATGTTAACCAGACACGATAACCATCTTTCGAAATTTTACCTGGCTCGGGGAAGGCATCGGGTGGGCTTTCATGCTCCAGAGACGAACACAGGGGAACGTTGTTATCGATATAAACCACTTCCTGAATATAGCGATAACTGTAAGATACCCGACGCATTTCCATGAGATGGGCTTCGCTACAGGCAGCGCCTTGCCATCTTTCCAGCTCTTGCAGCGCATCTTTCCCTTGTGTCGCCACCTTATTGGCCCGAATAGCGACGCGGGAGGAATAGGTATTCAGCTCTTCAATAAATGATGTTTCTACCTGCTGATGGGCCAGCCAGATGCTTAAGCCGACAGGCAGCAATACTGAAAGAATCAGTACTCCCGAAATAAGGCCGACCAGATGTCGTGTTCTCACCAGCATATCCTTATTAACACAGTGTAGGGAAAGTATATCTGATTGTGGAAAAAGGCTGGCAGGAGATAAGGAGGTAGAGCCGGGATTTCATGAAGGGATGGGTGGAAACGAACGTTGTCATTTGACCAGGCGCAGAGCTTTACGCCTGGTATGTAACCCTAACTTAAGATGTTGATTCGGCGCGAGCGAGGGTAAAAATATCGTAAAAAGACAGTTCACCTTTACGGACGATCATTTTTTGCAGTTGTTCTTTATGAACATCCGCGACACGCGGAGAGTTCAAGATGGCTTCAACCAGCGCGGCAGGTACAAAGCGCGTGTTGTACCATTCGCCGTTATAGCAAACGCGGAAATCCAGCACGTCGATATCTTCATAGCGGTAGCGTGGGTAGACATCGAAAAAGAAGAAACCATTAAGCAGGATAAATAATACAACCAGTAGCCAGACAGAGCCTGAAAGCGTTTCGGACTGCAACATCACCGCCAGGGTGGCAAAAAAAGCAACATACATACCGATAAACAGCCCCGGATGTTTACGGATAAAACTGATACTAAAGCGGGGTTTGTTGTCGCGTTTTTCGCGGGTATTCAGAGACTCAATCGTTTCGGTCAGCAGGCGTTGTATTTCGGTCATCGTTTGCCTTCGTGGTATCTGCAACTTTCCAGGGAACACCCTATTTTAACGTGGGAATAGTAGAGGGAAAGTAACAGATTTGCCACGATTTTGCATAACAGTTGCGAAAAACAGGTTACAATTTTTTAATGATTCTGGCTGGATTACCGCCCACGACAACGTTGTCCGGGACATCTTTTGTGACAACTGCACCTGAGGCTACCACGACGTTATCACCAATGGTCACACCAGGGTTAATGATCGCGCGTCCGCCAATCCAGACGTTATTACCGATGGTGACGGGTTTCCCCAGTTCAGCACCGCTATTACGTGCTACAGGGTCGATGGGATGTGTTGCCGTGTAGATATGAACGCCTGGTGCCAACATACAGTTATCACCGATGCGAATAGGGCAGACATCAAGCATCACGCAATCGAAGTTGGCGAAAAAATTATTGCCGAGAAAAATGTTATAGCCATAGTCACAGCGAAACGTTGGCTCAATATAAGCCTCTGTCACCTGACCGAATAATTCAGCGAGAATTTGCTGGCGTAATGTGTGCTCTTCCGCCAGGGAATGATTGTATCGGTGAATAAGCTGACGAGCGCGCAGGCGATCGCGAGATAACGTCTCATCTGCCGAGCGATACAACTCACCAGCAATCATCTTTTCTTTTTCTGTGCTCATTACTGACCTCCGGTTGCTGAAAATGCGGCAACACAGTAAGACGAAAAGTCAGTGAAGAGAACGTTCCCATTACGTCTGTGTGATGAAGATCACATAGGGTATGCCTTCATGGCGATAAAGTATAAAATTCTTAATAAACAGCTGGTTATAGCTCCGAAAGCGAATTATTTATTAGCGAATAAATTTCCATACTGAGGAAGGGATCTTGTCGTACAGTTTATTCATAGTCAATTCGGCGAGGCGGTGATCTGCGGCTGAGTAAAATACCGCCAGTTCATTATCTGATAATTCGTATTTATTTTTCTCGATAACACGCTCCAGCGTGTCAATTGTCTGGCAACGACGTAAACGCATTAAATAATCGGTTTTCGTTAAAGGTTTTTCGGACATACTTCTACCCATGGTTGTAATAATTCTAACAAGATAAACTCGCAGGATTCTCTTTCGTCGCATTGACAAAACAACGGAATAGTCGATTACCTGACTTCCGCCATTTCTGAAGATCCTGCATATTAATACCATAACTGCTGAACAACATAAAGGTGTCATCCAGATATTCGTCGATCTGCTCAATGAGCTTATTGTCTTCATTATACTTAATTTTGTAATTAAGTGCGAAGGTCGCAATATGCTCAATCAGTTCATTCAACTGGAGGTTGATCGCCGAGGTTGGGTCGTTAACCCAGCCATGATTGCTTTCTTCAAGGTTTGCAAGACAGTCATGATACAGGGTTTCACAGAGAAACTTAAGCTGTGCGATATCATGTCTTTTGGGTGAGTATTCATCCATAACGCGTCCCCTTCTTAGCGGTTGAACTAACGGACACCTTTCGGGATGGAAAAAACTTACTGACCTGGACTTGCCCTCTCGTTTGTTAGCTTAACTATAAGCCACTCTTTGCAGGTTTTCATCGCATTATTACGAAAAATTACAATTAGGAAGGAAGCGGGACAGGACTTACTTTTTCATACTAGCACTAACCCGCAGCAGGTAAAAGCAGTTTGCTCGAACTGTTCATAACATTTCAGGATTATCGCCAGATGAAATTGGTAACACTAATACCAGGATTGCTCTGAATATGACGTAATAACCGAGGAATGAATAAAGAATTACCGCAAATAATTAAGAATAGCCTCTAAATGATTATGGATTATTAAATCTATTAGCGCTACTTAATATAAATTAACTAACAATCAGTATTTTTTATGAATTTTATACGTGTTTAATACTGGTTTTCGTATGAGATCCTGAGTTGGTGGTTCAATGACTCCTTAATGTTCGTAGGTTATGCATAAAAAAGGCCGCTTGCGCGGCCTTAGTGATTACACGTTGTATCAATGATGATCGACAGTATGGCTGTGCTCGATATCTTCATTCTTGCGGCTAAAGCGGCGGCGAACCACCACAAAGAATACCGGAACGAAGAAGATTGCCAGTACCGTTGCGGTCACCATCCCGCCCATTACACCGGTACCTACTGCGTTCTGCGCGCCGGAACCAGCACCAGTACTGATAACCAGCGGCATAACGCCGAGGATAAACGCCAGCGAGGTCATCAGGATTGGGCGTAAACGCATCCGCACCGCATCAAGCGTCGCTTCAATCAGACCTTTACCTTCTTTATCCATCAAGTCTTTGGCGAATTCGACGATAAGTATCGCGTTCTTCGCCGACAACCCAATGGTTGTGAGCAGGCCTACCTGGAAGTAAACGTCATTGGTCAGGCCACGGAAGGTGGCAGCCAGCAACGCACCGATAACCCCCAGCGGAACGACCAGCATAACGGAGAACGGAATCGACCAGCTCTCGTACAGCGCCGCCAGACACAGGAACACGACAATCAACGAAATCGCGTACAGTGAAGGTGCCTGGTTGCCGGAGAGACGTTCCTGATAGGACATCCCCGTCCAGTCATAGCCAACACCGGTAGGCAGTTTGCTCGCCAGTTGTTCCATCAGCTCCATTGCTTCACCGGTACTTTTACCCGGTGCCGCCTGGCCTAAGATTTCCATGGATGGCAGGCCGTTGTAACGTTCCAGACGCGGCGAACCGTACTCCCAACGAGAAGAGGAGAACGCCGAGAACGGCACCATCTGACCATCAGCAGCACGAACATACCAGTCGCCGATATCATCCGGCAGCATACGGTATTTCGCTTCTGACATGACGTAAACTTTCTTCACACGACCGCGGTCGATAAAGTCGTTCACATAGCTACCGCCCCATGCAGCGCCCAGAGTGGTGTTAATGTCGTTGATAGAAACACCCAGCGCCTGCGCTTTTTCCTGGTCGATATCAATCTTAAACTGCGGGGTATCTTCCAGACCGTTTGGACGTACGCTGGTCAACATATCAGGGTGCTTCGCTGCTTCTGCAAGCAGCTGGTTACGCGCCTGAGTCAGTTTTTCGTGACCAAGGCCAGCCTGGTCAATCAGCTCAAAGTCAAAGCCGGTTGCGGTACCCAGTTCCACGATTGCGGGCAGGTTAAAGGCGAAAACCATCGCATCTTTGATTTGCGAGAAAGCACGTGTTGCACGCATGGTAATCGCTTCAACTTTGTTTTCTTCGCCCGGACGATCGGCCCAGTCCTTCAAGGAAACGAACGCAATACCGGTATTCTGACCACGTCCCGCAAAGCCGAAGCCGTTAACGGCGAACACCGACTCAACGTTGTTCTTTTCTTTGGTCAGATAGTAATGCGTTACCTCATTGAGCACTTTCTGCGTACGTTCCTGCGTTGCACCTGCTGGCAGCTGAACCATGGTCATAAATACGCCCTGGTCTTCATCTGGCAAGAAGGAGCTTGGCAGACGCACGAACAGATAGGCCATGCCGACCACGATGATCAGATACAGCACCAGGTAACGCCCTGTACTGCGCAGAATACCGCCTACGCTGTCGGTGTAGTGGTGCGTGCTCTTTTCGAACATGCGGTTAAACCAGCCGAAGAAGCCTTTTTTACCTTCCCCGTGATCGCCTTTGGCAATCGGTTTCAGCATGGTGGCACAAAGAGCCGGAGTCAGGATCAACGCCACCAGTACTGACAGCGCCATTGCTGAAACAATGGTAATAGAGAACTGACGATAAATAGCACCGGTAGAACCGCCAAAGAAGGCCATCGGTACGAATACCGCCGACAGTACCATCGCGATACCGACCAGAGCGCCCTGAATCTGCCCCATCGACTTACGGGTAGCTTCTTTTGGCGGCAAACCTTCTTCCGCCATAACACGCTCAACGTTTTCTACCACAACGATGGCGTCATCCACCAACAGGCCGATGGCGAGCACCATCCCGAACATTGTTAGCGTGTTTATCGAGAAGCCAAAGGCGGCAAGGACGGCAAAGGTCCCCAGCAATACCACCGGTACGGCAATGGTCGGAATCAACGTCGCGCGGAAGTTCTGCAGGAACAGATACATAACCAGGAACACGAGGATGATCGCTTCGACCAGCGTTTTAACCACTTCGTGAATAGAGATTTTCACGAACGGCGTGGTGTCGTACGGGTAAACAATTTTCAGACCCGACGGGAAGAACGGTTCCATCTTCGCCAGTTCAGCACGGATTGCCGCAGCGGTATCCAGCGCGTTTGCACCGGTCGCCAGCTTGATCCCCAGACCGGAAGCCGGTTGGCCGTTAAACTCTGCGATGATGTCGTAGTTCTCACCACCCAGCTCAATTTTCGCCACATCACGCAGCAGCACGCGGGAACCATCCTGATTCACTTTCAGCAGGATTTTGCCGAACTCTTCAGTAGAGGTCAGACGCGTCTGAGCAATAATAGAGGCGTTAAGCTGTTGGCCTTTCACCGGCGGCGTACCACCGAGCTGACCAGCTGCAACCTGGGCGTTCTGTGCTTTGATGGCGGTAATGACATCAACCGGCGTTAGCTGGAATTTGTTCAGTTCATTCGGGTTCATCCAGATACGCATCGCGTACTGTGAACCGAACAACTGAACGTCACCCACGCCCGACGTACGGCTGATGGCATCTTTCATATTCGCCGCCACGTAGTCGGAGATATCCTCCTGCGTCATGGTGCCATCGGTGTTGATAACGCCGACAACCATCAGGAAGCTGCTGGATGATTTCTCAACGCTCACCCCTTGCTGCTGAACTTCTTGCGGCAGCAACGGCATCGCCAGCTGCAGTTTGTTCTGCACCTGAACCTGCGCGATATCCGCATCAGTACCAGACTCAAAGGTCAGGGTGATCTGCACGGTACCCGTGGAGTCACTGTTAGAGGACATGTACATCAGGTTATCGATACCGTTCATATTCTGTTCGATAACCTGTGTCACCGTGTCCTGCACTGTTTTCGCATCAGCGCCAGGGTAGGAGGCGGAGATCGTTACTGCCGGCGGTGCAATCGTAGGATATTGCGCCACCGGCAGTTTGAGGATCGCCAGCCCCCCTGCCAACATGATGATAATGGCGATCACCCACGCAAAAATCGGGCGATCGATAAAGAAATTAGGCATGTCTTAACGGCTCCTGTTTAAGTTAAGACTTGGACTGTTCAGGCTGAGCACCGCTTGCGGCTTGCTGGTTATTATCAGCGGTAACTTCTTGTGCTTTTACCTGGACACCAGGACGCACTTTCTGCAGCCCACTTATTACTACGCGATCGCCTGCTTTCAGACCTTCTGTCACCAGCCACTTATCGCCGATAGCCTGGCTTGCAACGATCGGACGGGTTTCCACTTTGTCATCCGCGCCAACCACCAGTACGGTGGCATCGCCACGCGGCGTACGGGTTACGCCCTGTTGCGGGACTAAAATAGCGTTTGGATTAAGCCCTTCTTCCAGACGTGCACGTACGAACATACCCGGCAGCAGAGTGTGATCCGGGTTCGGGAAGATAGCGCGTAGGGTGATAGACCCGGTGGTCTGATCAACGGTAACGTCAGAGAATTCCAGCGTACCGTCCTGCGGGAACTTAATGCCGTCACTGGTGATCAGCGACACTTTGGCTTTGCCGTTCTCTTGTTTCAGCGTGCCATTTGCCAGTTCCTGTTTCAGGCGCAGGAAGTCGTTGCTGGACTGGGTCACATCAACGTAGATCGGATCAAGTTGCTGCACGGTTGCCAGCGCAGTCGCCTGACCGTTCTGTACCAATGCGCCTTCTGTCACGTTCGACTTACCAATGCGACCGCTAATCGGAGAGGTGACTTTGGTGTAAGCCAGATTGATCCGCGCAGTTTCAACGGCAGCTTTCGCCGCAGTGACCGCAGCATTCGCCTGTTGCGCATCAGCCAGAGCCTGATCGTACTCTTGCTTACTGATGTACTGAGTACCGAGCAATTTCTGATAACGATTCACCGTCAATTGCGCGATATTGGCTGCAGCCTGGGCTTTCGCCAGATCACCTTTCGCACTGTCGTATGCCGCCTGATAGGTCGCAGGATCAATCTGATAGAGAGAGACACCTGCTTCGATGTCGCTACCTTCTTTGAAATTACGCTTCAGGATAATCCCGCTAACTTGAGGACGAACTTCTGCGATCCGGTAGGCACTGGTGCGACCCGGAAGCTCGGTTGTGATCTGCAGAGGTTCAGTTTTGACTGTTACTACGCCAACGGCGGGCATCTGCTGGCCACCTTGTTGGGCCTGTTTGTCGTCACATCCTGTTAGGGCTAAGCTGCCTGAGAGCATCAGAACGACCGCCAGAGGCGTAAACCCTCTGTTTTTGTTCATATGTAAACCTCGAGTGTCCGATTTCAAATTGGTCAATGGTCAAAAGTTAATAAACCCATTGCTGCGTTTATATTATCGTCGTGCTATGGTACATACATTCACAAATGTATGTAAATCTAACGCCTGTAAATTCACGAACATATGGCACGAAAAACCAAACAAGAAGCGCAAGAAACGCGCCAACACATCCTCGATGTGGCTCTACGTCTTTTCTCACAGCAGGGGGTATCATCCACCTCGCTGGGTGAGATTGCAAAAGCAGCTGGCGTTACGCGCGGTGCAATCTACTGGCATTTTAAAGACAAGTCGGATTTGTTCAGTGAGATCTGGGAACTGTCAGAATCCAATATTGGTGAACTAGAGCTTGAGTATCAGGCAAAATTCCCTGGCGATCCACTCTCAGTATTAAGAGAGATATTAATTCATGTTCTTGAATCCACGGTGACAGAAGAACGGCGTCGATTATTGATGGAGATTATATTCCACAAATGCGAATTTGTCGGAGAAATGGCTGTTGTGCAACAGGCACAACGTAATCTCTGTCTGGAAAGTTATGACCGTATAGAACAAACGTTAAAACATTGTATTGAAGCGAAAATGTTGCCTGCGGATTTAATGACGCGTCGCGCAGCAATTATTATGCGCGGCTATATTTCCGGCCTGATGGAAAACTGGCTCTTTGCCCCGCAATCTTTTGATCTTAAAAAAGAAGCCCGCGATTACGTCGCCATCTTACTGGAGATGTATCTCCTGTGCCCCACGCTTCGTAATCCTGCCACTAACGAATAACCCTGAATCTAACTCCAGGATTTTTCCTGGACATTTTCGTCGTTGCTATTCTGGTTCACTGCGTCGTGATATTCTTGCGGTTTGACTTTTTCAGGTCGTTCTTCAGGTTCAGAAACCTTCATTCATCATGACTATGTTCCAGTATTACAAACGATCACGGCATTTTGTTTTTTCAGCATTTATTGCTTTTGTTTTTGTCTTGTTATGCCAGAACACGGCGTTTGCGCGGGCGTCATCGAATGGTGATCTGCCGACAAAAGCGGACCTGCAGGCACAACTTGACTCACTGAATAAACAAAAAGATCTTTCTGCTCAGGACAAACTGGTGCAGCAGGATCTGACAGATACATTAGCCACCCTCGATAAAATCGATCGCGTAAAAGAAGAGACAGTTCAGCTACGGCAAAAAGTCGCTGAAGCGCCGGAAAAAATGCGCCAGGCGACCGCGGCGTTAACAGCACTTAGCGATGTCGATAACGACGAAGAAACGCGCAAAATTCTGAGCACGCTTTCGTTGCGCCAGCTGGAAACTCGCGTTGCCCAGGCGCTGGACGATTTGCAAAACGCACAAAACGATCTGGCGTCTTATAACAGCCAGCTGGTTTCGTTACAGACGCAGCCCGAACGTGTGCAAAATGCGATGTATAACGCTTCGCAGCAGCTGCAACAAATTCGCAGTCGTCTGGACGGGACTGATGTCGGCGAGACTGCCTTACGTCCCAGCCAGAAAGTGTTAATGCAGGCTCAGCAGGCTTTGCTGAATGCCGAGATTGACCAGCAGCGTAAAAGCCTGGAAGGGAACACCGTCTTGCAGGATACCTTGCAAAAGCAACGGGATTACGTGACGGCGAACAGCGCCCGTCTGGAGCACCAGTTGCAGCTGTTGCAAGAAGCAGTAAACAGCAAGCGTCTGACTTTAACCGAAAAAACGGCGCAGGAAGCCGTCTCCCCGGATGAAGCCGCGCGTATTCAGGCTAATCCGCTGGTGAAGCAGGAGCTGGAAATAAACCAGCAGTTGAGTCAGCGTTTGATTACCGCTACCGAAAACGGTAATCAGCTGATGCAGCAAAACATCAAAGTTAAAAACTGGCTTGAGCGGGCGCTGCAATCGGAACGTAATATCAAAGAGCAGATTTCTGTCCTGAAAGGCAGCCTGCTGTTGTCTCGTATCCTTTACCAGCAACAACAAACGCTGCCCTCGGCGGATGAACTGGAAAACATGACCAACCGTATCGCGGATTTGCGTCTCGAACAGTTTGAAGTCAACCAGCAGCGTGACGCACTCTTCCAGAGCGATGCATTCGTTAACAAGCTGGAGGAAGGTCATGCCAACGAAGTTAACAGCGAAGTTCACGATGCGTTATTGCAAGTAGTTGATATGCGTCGCGAATTGCTGGATCAGCTTAACAAACAGTTGGGTAACCAATTGATGATGGCCATTAACCTGCAAATCAACCAGCAGCAGTTAATGAGTGTGTCGAAAAACCTGAAATCCATCCTGACTCAGCAAATCTTTTGGGTGAACAGTAACCGTCCAATGGACTGGGACTGGATCAAAGCGTTCCCGCAAAGCCTGAGAGATGAATTTAAGTCGATGAAAATCACGGTGAACTGGGAAAAAGCCTGGCCTGCCGTTTTTATCGCTTTCCTCGCTGGTTTGCCGCTGCTGTTGATTGCCGGGCTGATCCACTGGCGTCTGGGCTGGCTGAAAGCGTATCAACAAAAACTGGCTTCCGCTGTGGGTTCCCTGCGTAACGACAGCCAGCTCAACACACCAAAAGCGATCCTTATCGACCTGATCCGTGCGCTGCCGGTGTGCCTGATTATTCTCGCGGTTGGCCTGATTCTGTTGACCATGCAGCTCAACATCAGCGAACTGCTATGGTCGTTCAGCAAAAAACTGGCGATTTTCTGGCTGGTGTTTGGCCTGTGCTGGAAGGTACTGGAGAAAAACGGCGTTGCCGTGCGTCACTTCGGCATGCCGGAACAGCAGACCAGCCACTGGCGTCGGCAAATTGTCCGCATCAGTCTCGCGTTGCTGCCTATCCATTTCTGGTCTGTGGTGGCAGAACTTTCCCCGCTGCATCTGATGGATGATGTGCTGGGGCAGGCGATGATTTTCTTCAACTTGCTGCTGATTGCCTTCCTGGTGTGGCCGATGTGCCGCGAAAGCTGGCGTGATAAAGAGTCGCACACCATGCGACTGGTCACCATTACCGTACTGTCGATTATCCCGATTGCGTTGATGGTGCTGACCGCCACGGGTTATTTCTACACCACGCTGCGCCTCTCCGGGCGTTGGATTGAAACCGTTTATTTGGTGATCATCTGGAACCTGCTGTACCAGACGGTATTGCGCGGCTTAAGCGTAGCGGCGCGGCGTATCGCCTGGCGTCGTGCGCTGGCGCGTCGGCAGAATCTGGTGAAAGAGGGCGCAGAAGGTGCCGAACCGCCGGAAGAACCCACCATTGCACTGGAACAGGTTAACCAGCAGACGCTGCGTATTACCATGTTGCTGATGTTTGCGCTGTTCGGTGTCATGTTCTGGGCAATTTGGTCCGATTTGATCACCGTGTTCAGCTATCTCGACAGCATCACGCTCTGGCATTACAACGGCACTGAAGCTGGCGCTGCGGTGGTGAAAAACGTCACCATGGGCAGTCTGTTGTTTGCGATTATCGCCTCAATGGTGGCCTGGGCGTTGATTCGCAACCTGCCTGGTTTACTGGAAGTGCTGGTGCTCTCGCGACTGAATATGCGTCAGGGCGCGTCGTATGCCATTACTACCATCCTTAACTACATCATTATTGCCGTTGGTGCGATGACGGTGTTCGGATCGCTGGGCGTCTCGTGGGATAAACTCCAGTGGCTGGCGGCAGCATTATCCGTAGGTCTTGGTTTTGGCTTACAGGAGATCTTCGGTAACTTTGTCTCTGGTTTGATCATCCTGTTCGAACGTCCGGTGCGTATTGGTGATACGGTAACCATTGGTAGCTTCTCGGGGACGGTAAGTAAGATCCGTATTCGTGCGACAACGATTACCGATTTCGATCGCAAAGAAGTGATCATCCCGAACAAAGCGTTTGTTACCGAGCGTCTGATCAACTGGTCGTTGACTGACACTACTACGCGTCTGGTGATCCGTCTCGGCGTGGCCTATGGCTCCGATCTGGAAAAAGTGCGTAAAGTGTTACTGAAGGCGGCGACTGAGCACCCAAGGGTGATGCACGAACCAATGCCGGAAGTCTTCTTTACGGCATTTGGTGCCAGCACGTTGGATCATGAGCTGCGTCTGTATGTGCGTGAACTGCGTGACCGTAGTCGTACTGTCGATGAGCTGAACCGTACTATCGATCAGCTGTGCCGTGAAAACGACATCAACATTGCCTTTAACCAGCTTGAAGTGCATCTGCACAACGAGAAGGGCGATGAGGTGACGGAAGTCAAACGCGACTACAAAGGCGATGACCCGACGCCAGCGGTAGGGTAATAACCAAAGGGGGCGACATTTAGTTGCCCCGAGATTACTGACAAAGTGCGCGTTGTTCATGCCGGATGCGGCGTGACCGCCTTATCCGGCCTACGAAACCGCAAGAATTCAATGTATTGCAGGAGCGGTGTAGGCCTGATAAGCGTAGCGCATCAGGCAGTTTTGCGTTTGCCCACAATCTTAGGGGACATTTAGCGGCCCCATTTATTTCTCACTTTTCCGCCTCATCATCGCGCGTTAATTTCTTTTCATAATCGCGTTTTACAATATCCAGCGCGCGCAGCACGGTGCGGGCTGGGATCTGATTTTCTTCCAGCAGCACAATCAAATCGACAGCCAGTTTGACATCGTCAGGGGCATTTTCCAGTGACATACTCTCTCCATTGCTAGCGGGTTAAGCGCGCTAGCCTGTTTTCGATTTTTTCCAGCGCATGGCGGCAGCGTGCCAGGCGCGCTTCATAGGCTTCCACTTCACGATGCAGCGTTTGCTGTTCCACGAGATCGGTCACCCGCGCCAGGCGGGCTCTGCGTTCGGCAACCATCTCACGTAGCCGCCGCTCAAAATCCTGATGCTGAATACGTTTACGCTGCCAGCGGGCAATTTTCGGTGGCGCACTGTCCCACTCGCGCAATGACCAGGCGGAGGCTTCACGCGCGATGGCTTCCAGTTGTGCCGCCAGATGTTCCGCCAGCCAGGCCACTTGCGGCAGCTGTTGCTGCTCAACTGCATGACGAAGCGCAGCCAGATTATCGCCCGCCTCATCGAGACAAGCCTGCAGTGTTGTCGCACGGGTTTGAAAAAGGTGTCTGTCAAAACGGGCACTTAGCGTGGCAAATTGCGCTACCGGGGCACAACGCTGACGCAGCGTAGCGAGCTGTCCTTCCAGTTTTTCCAGCAGCAGGGCGGTTTTCACGATAAGACCTCAATGAAAATGATAATTGTTATGCTAAAGTAGCCACTCTGTAAGCTGACAACACTCAATATGCAACGAATCATTTTAATCATCATTGGCTGGCTGGCGGTAGTGCTGGGTACGCTGGGCGTGGTATTACCGGTATTACCGACGACGCCGTTTATCCTGCTGGCGGCCTGGTGCTTTGCCCGTTCTTCCCCGCGCTTTCACGCCTGGTTGCTGTACCGCTCATGGTTTGGCAGCTATCTACGTTTCTGGCAGAAACATCATGCGATGCCGCGCGGCGTCAAACCGCGGGCGATTTTGCTTATTTTGCTCACGTTTGCCATTTCTCTGTGGTTCGTCCAGATGCCATGGGTGCGCATCATGTTGCTGGTAATTCTCGCCTGTTTGCTTTTCTATATGTGGCGAATTCCGGTGATTGATGAAAAGCAAGAAAAGCACTGAAGCACAACATTCGCAGTTGCAATTATTGCGTACAGCCAGTACATTCTGGCGTTTTCGAGCACAGGCGCAGGCGGTCAAAGGTTAAACAACTGTTACTTTTGATACGTTTAAAACGCGCCGTGAGTACCACCGTAACAAGCAGGCATACACTTATGACCGCGACTGCACAGCAGCTTGAGTATCTCAAAAATAGCATCAAAAGCATTCAGGACTACCCAAAACCCGGCATTCTTTTCCGCGATGTCACCAGCTTACTGGAAGACCCGAAAGCTTACGCTCTCAGCATCGACTTGCTGGTTGAGCGTTACAAAAATGCGGGCATTACCAAAGTTGTCGGCACCGAAGCGCGTGGCTTCTTGTTTGGCGCTCCGGTAGCTCTGGGTCTGGGCGTTGGCTTTGTACCGGTCCGTAAACCGGGCAAACTGCCGCGTGAAACCATCAGTGAAACTTACGACCTGGAATACGGCACCGATCAGCTGGAGATCCACGTTGATGCCATCAAACCGGGCGACAAAGTTCTGGTGGTGGACGATCTGCTGGCAACCGGCGGCACTATCGAAGCGACCGTTAAACTGATCCGTCGTCTGGGTGGTGAAGTGGCTGACGCTGCGTTCATTATCAACCTGTTCGATCTCGGCGGCGAACAGCGTCTCGAAAAACAGGGCATTACCAGCTACAGCCTTGTCCCGTTCCCGGGCCATTAATTATCGCCAGTCTTGTGCTGCCCACGCTACGGACAGCACAAGATGTGCATTCAGCCTCGCCGTTCTGACGGGGCTGTGTTAGCATTACCCCTTCGTGAATCCACCTTCCAGCGTTTCAGAGCCTGCCAATGAGTTATCAGGTCTTAGCCCGAAAATGGCGCCCACAAACCTTTGCTGACGTCGTCGGCCAGGAACATGTGCTGACCGCACTGGCGAACGGCTTGTCGTTAGGGCGTATTCATCATGCTTATCTTTTTTCCGGTACCCGTGGCGTCGGAAAAACCTCTATCGCCCGACTGCTGGCGAAGGGGCTAAACTGCGAAACCGGCATTACCGCGACGCCGTGCGGCGTGTGCGATAACTGTCGTGAAATCGAGCAGGGGCGCTTTGTCGATCTGATTGAAATCGACGCCGCCTCGCGCACCAAAGTTGAAGATACCCGCGACCTGCTGGATAACGTCCAGTACGCTCCGGCGCGTGGTCGTTTCAAAGTTTATCTGATCGACGAAGTGCATATGCTGTCGCGCCACAGCTTTAACGCACTGTTAAAAACCCTTGAAGAGCCGCCGGAGCACGTTAAGTTTCTGCTGGCGACGACCGATCCACAGAAATTGCCGGTGACGATTTTGTCGCGCTGTTTGCAATTTCATCTCAAGGCGCTGGATGTCGAGCAAATTCGCCATCAACTTGAGCACATCCTCAACGAAGAACATATCGCTCACGAGCCGCGGGCGTTGCAATTGCTGGCGCGCGCCGCTGAAGGCAGCCTGCGAGATGCCTTAAGTCTGACCGACCAGGCGATTGCCAGCGGTGACGGCCAGGTTTCAACCCAGGCAGTCAGTGCGATGCTGGGTACGCTTGACGACGATCAGGCGCTGTCGCTGGTTGAAGCGATGGTCGAGGCCAACGGCGAGCGCGTAATGGCGCTGATTAATGAAGCCGCTGCCCGTGGTATCGAGTGGGAAGCGTTGCTGGTGGAAATGCTCGGCCTGTTGCATCGTATTGCGATGGTACAACTTTCGCCTGCTGCACTTGGCAACGACATGGCCGCCATTGAGCTGCGGATGCGTGAACTGGCGCGCACCATACCGCCGACGGATATTCAGCTTTACTATCAGACGCTGTTGATTGGTCGCAAAGAATTACCGTATGCGCCGGACCGCCGCATGGGCGTTGAGATGACGCTGCTGCGCGCGCTGGCGTTCCATCCACGTATGCCTCTGCCTGAGCCAGAAGTGCCACGCCAGTCCTTTGCGCCCGTCGCGCCAACGGCAGTAATGACGCCAACCCAGGTGCCGCCGCAACCGCAATCAGCGCCGCAGCAGGCACCGACTGTACCGCTCCCGGAAACCACCAGCCAGGTGCTGGCGGCGCGCCAGCAGTTGCAGCGCGTGCAGGGAGCAACCAAAGCAAAAAAGAGTGAACCGGCAGCCGCTACCCGCGCGCGGCCGGTGAATAACGCTGCGCTGGAAAGACTGGCTTCGGTCACCGATCGCGTTCAGGCGCGTCCGGTGCCATCGGCGCTGGAAAAAGCGCCAGCCAAAAAAGAAGCGTATCGCTGGAAGGCTACCACTCCAGTGATGCAGCAAAAAGAAGTGGTCGCCACGCCGAAGGCGCTGAAAAAAGCGCTGGAACATGAAAAAACGCCGGAACTGGCGGCGAAGCTGGCGGCAGAAGCCATTGAGCGCGACGCGTGGGCGGCACAGGTGAGTCAACTTTCGCTACCAAAACTGGTCGAACAGGTGGCCTTAAATGCCTGGAAAGAGGAGAGCGACAACGCAGTATGTCTGCATTTGCGCTCCTCTCAGCGGCATTTGAACAACCGCGGTGCACAGCAAAAACTGGCTGAAGCGTTGAGCACGTTAAAAGGTTCAACGGTTGAACTGACTATCGTTGAAGATGATAATCCCGCGGTGCGTACGCCGCTGGAGTGGCGTCAGGCGATATACGAAGAAAAACTTGCGCAGGCGCGCGAGTCCATTATTGCGGATAATAATATTCAGACCCTGCGTCGGTTCTTCGATGCGGAGCTGGATGAAGAAAGTATCCGCCCCATTTGATCGTAAGCACAGCTTACGTTCGTCATCCTTAACGTGATTGAGAGAGAAACCTATGTTTGGTAAAGGCGGTCTGGGTAACCTGATGAAGCAAGCCCAGCAGATGCAAGAAAAAATGCAGAAAATGCAGGAAGAGATCGCGCAGCTGGAAGTCACCGGCGAATCTGGCGCAGGTCTGGTAAAAGTGACCATCAACGGTGCACACAACTGCCGTCGCGTAGAGATCGACCCGAGCCTGCTGGAAGACGACAAAGAGATGCTGGAAGACCTGGTGGCTGCAGCATTCAACGACGCAGCACGTCGTATTGAAGAAACGCAGAAAGAAAAAATGGCCTCTGTATCCTCCGGAATGCAGCTGCCGCCTGGCTTTAAGATGCCGTTCTGATGCAAACCAGCCCGCTGTTAACACAGCTTATGGAAGCACTGCGCTGTCTGCCGGGCGTTGGCCCGAAGTCGGCGCAGCGTATGGCGTTCACGCTGCTTCAGCGCGATCGTAGCGGCGGGATGCGTCTGGCGCAGGCGCTCACCCGGGCGATGTCGGAAATCGGCCACTGCGCCGATTGCCGCACTTTCACCGAACAGGAAGTCTGTAACATCTGTTCGAATCCGCGTCGTCAGGAAAACGGTCAAATCTGCGTGGTGGAGAGTCCGGCGGACATTTACGCCATTGAGCAGACGGGGCAGTTTTCAGGTCGTTATTTTGTGTTGATGGGGCACCTGTCGCCGCTGGACGGCATCGGTCCGGATGACATCGGCCTTGATCGCCTGGAACAGCGTCTGGCAGAGGAAAAAATCACTGAAGTGATCCTCGCCACCAACCCCACGGTTGAAGGTGAAGCTACCGCTAACTACATTGCCGAGCTTTGTGCGCAATATGACGTGGAAGCCAGCCGAATCGCTCATGGCGTACCGGTTGGCGGCGAACTGGAAATGGTCGATGGCACCACGCTGTCACACTCCCTTGCCGGGCGTCATAAGATTCGTTTTTAAGCAAACGAGAGCAGGATCACCTGCTCTCGCTTGAAATTATTCTCCCTTGTCCCCATCTCTCCCTCATCCTGTTTTTAACCTTAAAATGGCATTATTGAGGTAGACCTACATGAAAGGACAAGAAACTCGTGGTTTTCAGTCAGAAGTGAAACAGCTTCTGCACCTGATGATCCATTCTCTCTATTCCAATAAAGAAATCTTCCTGCGTGAGCTTATCTCTAACGCCTCCGATGCGGCGGACAAGCTGCGTTTCCGCGCGCTCTCTAACCCAGACCTGTACGAAGGTGATGGCGAACTGCGCGTTCGTGTCTCTTTCGATAAAGACAAGCGCACGCTGACCATCTCCGATAACGGCGTGGGGATGACCCGCGACGAAGTGATTGACCATCTGGGGACTATCGCTAAATCCGGCACCAAATCATTCCTCGAATCCCTGGGTTCTGACCAGGCGAAAGACAGCCAGCTGATCGGTCAGTTTGGTGTTGGTTTCTACTCTGCGTTTATCGTGGCCGACAAAGTGACCGTGCGTACTCGCGCGGCAGGCGAAAAACCAGAAAACGGCGTCTTCTGGGAATCGGCTGGCGAAGGTGAATACACCGTTGCCGACATCACCAAAGAAGATCGTGGTACTGAAATCACCCTGCATCTGCGTGAAGGCGAAGACGAGTTCCTCGATGACTGGCGCGTGCGTTCCATCATCAGCAAATATTCCGACCATATCGCGCTGCCGGTAGAGATCGAAAAACGCGAAGAGAAAGACGGCGAAACCGTTATCTCCTGGGAGAAAATCAACAAAGCGCAGGCGCTGTGGACCCGTAACAAGTCGGAAATCACCGATGAAGAGTACAAAGAGTTCTACAAACACATCGCCCACGACTTTAACGATCCGCTGACCTGGAGCCACAACCGCGTTGAAGGTAAGCAGGAGTACACCAGCCTGCTGTACATTCCGTCTCAGGCACCGTGGGATATGTGGAACCGCGATCATAAACACGGACTGAAACTGTACGTCCAGCGTGTGTTCATCATGGACGACGCAGAACAGTTCATGCCGAACTATCTGCGCTTCGTGCGTGGTCTGATTGACTCCAGCGATCTGCCGCTGAACGTTTCCCGTGAAATCCTCCAGGACAGCACGGTAACGCGTAACCTGCGCAATGCGCTGACCAAGCGTGTGCTGCAAATGCTGGAAAAACTGGCGAAAGACGACGCGGAAAAATACCAGACCTTCTGGCAACAGTTTGGCCTGGTACTGAAAGAAGGTCCGGCGGAAGATTTCGCTAACCAGGAAGCGATCGCCAAATTGCTGCGTTTTGCTTCTACCCATACCGATTCTTCTGCGCAGACCGTATCTCTGGAAGACTACGTTTCCCGCATGAAAGAAGGGCAGGAGAAAATCTACTACATCACCGCAGACAGCTATGCGGCAGCGAAGAGCAGCCCGCACCTGGAACTGCTGCGTAAGAAAGGCATCGAAGTTCTGCTGCTTTCCGACCGCATCGATGAGTGGATGATGAACTATCTGACTGAGTTCGACGGTAAACCGTTCCAGTCTGTGTCTAAAGTTGACGAGTCGCTGGAAAAACTGGCTGACGAAGTTGATGAGAGCGCGAAAGAAGCGGAGAAAGCACTGACTCCGTTCATCGACCGTGTGAAAGCCCTGCTCGGCGAGCGCGTGAAAGATGTCCGTCTGACTCACCGTCTGACCGATACGCCAGCGATTGTCTCTACCGACGCGGACGAAATGAGCACCCAGATGGCGAAACTGTTTGCCGCAGCGGGCCAGAAAGTGCCGGAAGTGAAATACATCTTCGAACTGAACCCGGATCACGTACTGGTGAAACGTGCGGCAGATACTGAAGATGAAGCCAAGTTCAGCGAGTGGGTAGAACTGCTGCTGGATCAGGCGCTGCTGGCAGAACGCGGCACGCTGGAAGATCCGAACCTGTTTATTCGTCGTATGAACCAGCTGCTGGTTTCCTGATGTCATGCCGGATGACCTTTGTGTCATCCGGCATTTTTCTTTTCATCATCTGCACTTTCCGCAAATTATCTCGCCATTAACCGTTTCAGCCCCAGGTGCCTTTCTTGAGGCAATCGCTTGTTGGTGGTATCGTTTATCGCTTTTTCAAAAAATTCGACACATTTTAAGGGGATTTTCGCAATGCGTATCATTCTGCTTGGCGCTCCGGGCGCGGGGAAAGGGACTCAGGCTCAGTTCATCATGGAGAAATATGGTATTCCGCAAATCTCCACTGGCGATATGCTGCGTGCCGCAGTCAAATCTGGCTCCGAGCTGGGTAAACAAGCTAAAGACATTATGGACGCTGGCAAACTGGTCACCGATGAACTGGTGATCGCGCTGGTTAAAGAGCGCATTGCTCAGGAAGATTGCCGTAATGGTTTTCTGTTGGACGGCTTCCCGCGTACCATTCCGCAGGCAGACGCGATGAAAGAAGCGGGCATCAATGTTGATTACGTTCTGGAATTCGACGTACCGGACGAGCTGATTGTTGATCGTATCGTCGGTCGCCGCGTTCACGCGCCGTCTGGTCGTGTATATCACGTTAAATTCAATCCGCCGAAAGTAGAAGGCAAAGACGACGTTACCGGTGAAGAACTGACTACCCGTAAAGACGATCAGGAAGAAACCGTACGTAAGCGTCTGGTTGAATACCATCAGATGACTGCACCGCTGATTGGCTACTACTCCAAAGAAGCAGAAGCGGGTAACACCAAATACGCGAAAGTTGACGGCACCAAGCCGGTTGCTGAAGTTCGCGCGGCTCTGGAAAAAATCCTCGGCTAATCAAGCCGCAGCAGATCTGCTCTCGGGCAGGTCTGCGTATCCTCCTCAGGCTAGACCTCTCACAGCAATTAGTTCTTCTTCCTCACTTTTCCGCTACAATTATCAACAAGTTGAATCGATAAGAGGCGGTAATGCGTCAGACTAAAACCGGTATCCTGCTGGCAAACCTGGGTACGCCCGATGCCCCCACACCTGAAGCGGTAAAACGCTATCTGAAACAATTTTTAAGCGACAGACGCGTGGTTGATACCTCACGGTTGTTATGGTGGCCGTTGCTGCGCGGCGTGATTTTGCCGCTGCGTTCGCCGCGTGTGGCGAAGCTGTATGCCTCTGTCTGGATGGAAGGTGGCTCGCCGCTGATGGTTTACAGCCGCCAGCAACAGCAGGCGCTGGCACAACGTTTACCGGAGACGCCCGTAGCGCTGGGAATGAGCTACGGCTCGCCATCACTGGAAAGCGCCGTAGATGAACTTCTGGCAGAGCATGTAGATCATATTGTGGTGCTGCCGCTTTATCCGCAATACTCCTGTTCAACTGTCGGTGCGGTATGGGATGAACTGGCGCGAATTCTGGCGCGCAAACGTAGCATTCCGGGGATATCGTTTATTCGTGATTACGCCGATAACCACGATTACATTAATGCACTGGCGAACAGCGTACGCGCTTCTTTTGCCAAACATGGCGAACCGGATCTGCTACTGCTCTCTTATCATGGCATTCCCCAGCGTTATGCAGATGAAGGCGATGATTATCCGCAACGTTGCCGCACAACGACTCGCGAACTGGCTTCCGCACTGGAGATGGCACCGGAAAAAGTGATGATGACCTTTCAGTCGCGCTTTGGGCGGGAACCCTGGCTGATGCCTTATACCGACGAAACGCTGAAAATGCTCGGAGAAAAAGGCGTAGGTCATATTCAGGTGATGTGCCCGGGCTTTGCTGCGGATTGTCTGGAGACGCTGGAAGAGATTGCCGAGCAAAACCGTGAGGTCTTCCTCGGTGCGGGCGGGAAAAAATATGAATATATTCCGGCGCTTAATGCCACGCCAGAACATATCGAAATGATGGCTAATCTTGTTGCCGCGTATCGCTAAAGCTGAGCGGTAAAGAACTGAGCGCCGTCGCGAAGAGCCTCGTCGGCGGTTTTCATCATCCGTGAATAATGCAAAAAGGCGTGCAACGTGCCTGGGTAGAGTTTGAACTTACAGGGCTGCTGATGCGCCGCTAACGTCTGGTAAAGCAGACGGCTGTCATCCAGCAGCGGATCGAACTCCGCCCCGGCAATAAAACAGGGCGGAACTTCGCGAGTGAGATCATTATTAAACAGACAGTAATACGGCGACTCGCGATCCGCGTCGTTGCTTAAATATGCCTCTTCATACATCTGCAAATCCTGTTGCGTTAAGCCATCCCAGACACCACCCAACAGACGACGAGTCACGGAATCCCGTAATCCGTAAAGCCCATACCACAGCAAAACGCCCGCAACTTTACCGCAATCGATCTGTTTATCGCGCAACCACAACGCACTGGCGAGCGCCAGCATGGCACCTGCGGAATCACCGGCAAAACCAATGCGGGACATATTGATTTGATAATCCTCCGCCTGCTGGTGGAAATAACAACAGGCAGCCACAATTTCCTCTATCGCTTGCGGAAAACGCGCTTCAGGTGAAAGGGTGTAATCAATGCCAATCACCGTACATTGGCTGTAGCTTGCCAGCAGGCGCATGATGCGATCGTGGGTATCGAGATTGCCGAGAATAAAACCGCCTCCATGCAAATAAAATAGCGTCGCCGGGCTGTGACTTTTGGGTGAGTAGAGGCGAGTCTCGACCTGACCATAAGGTGTGGGAACCATGTAAGCTCTGGTTGCCATTTCTGGAGCGCCCGCATTCCAGAATCGGCGCTCAAGCGTGTAATACTGTCGTTGCTCAGCAATCGTTCCCGTTGCGGGCCAGGGCGGTAAATCCGGCTGAAGAGTATTCACAACGGTCTTCATTTCAGCAGAAATAAGGTCCAGAACGGGTAATTTGTTTTCCGGCTTCATGCAAAAACTCCTTTCAAATTACGTCATTGTAAGGAACCACTGCCATGAAAATGCGATCCCGCCTGCTGATATTGAAACTGGCTGCATCTCGCGCGCTCCCGTCAGATTGTGTTAACATTCGCCGCTCAGTTAACCACCCGTAAAAACAACCATGAAATTTCCCGGTAAACGTAAATCCAAACATTACTTCCCCGTAAATGCACGCGATCCGCTGCTTCAGCAATTCCAGCCAGAAAACGAAACCAGCGCTGCCTGGGTAGTGGGTATCGATCAAACGCTGGTCGATATTGAAGCGAAAGTGGATGATGAATTCATTGAGCGTTATGGATTAAGCGCCGGGCATTCACTGGTGATTGAGGATGACGTAGCCGAAGCGCTTTATCAGGAACTAAAACAGAAAAACCTGATTACCCATCAGTTTGCGGGTGGCACCATTGGCAACACCATGCACAACTACTCGGTGCTCGCGGACGACCGTTCGGTGCTGCTGGGTGTGATGTGCAGCAATATTGAAATTGGCAGCTATGCCTATCGTTACCTGTGTAACACCTCCAGCCGTACCGATCTTAACTATCTACAAGGCGTGGATGGCCCGATTGGTCGTTGCTTTACGCTGATTGGCGAGTCCGGGGAACGTACCTTTGCTATCAGCCCTGGCCACATGAACCAGCTGCGGGCTGAAAGTATTCCGGAAGATGTGATTGCCGGAGCCTCGGCACTGGTTCTCACCTCTTATCTGGTGCGTTGTAAGCCGGGTGAACCCATGCCGGAAGCAACCATGAAAGCCATTGAGTACGCGAAGAAATATAACGTACCGGTGGTGCTGACACTGGGTACCAAGTTTGTCATTGCCGAGAATCCGCAGTGGTGGCAGCAATTCCTCAAAGACCACGTCTCTATCCTTGCGATGAACGAAGATGAAGCGGAAGCGTTGACCGGAGAGAGTGATCCGTTGTTGGCATCTGACAAGGCGCTGGACTGGGTTGATCTGGTGCTGTGCACCGCCGGGCCAATCGGCTTGTATATGGCGGGCTTTACCGAAGACGAAGCGAAACGTAAAACCCAGCATCCGCTGCTGCCGGGTGCTATAGCGGAATTTAACCAGTATGAGTTTAGCCGCGCCATGCGCCACAAGGATTGCCAGAATCCGTTGCGTGTCTATTCGCACATTGCGCCGTACATGGGCGGGCCGGAAAAAATTATGAATACCAACGGAGCAGGAGATGGCGCACTGGCAGCGTTGCTGCATGACATTACCGCCAACAGCTACCACCGTAGCAACGTACCAAACTCCAGCAAACATAAATTCACCTGGTTAACTTATTCATCGTTAGCGCAGGTGTGTAAATATGCTAACCGTGTGAGCTATCAGGTACTGAACCAGCATTCACCTCGTTTAACGCGCGGCTTGCCGGAGCGTGAAGACAGCCTGGAAGAGTCTTACTGGGATCGTTAAGTTATCGTCGGTTCGTAGGCCAGATAAGGCGTTCACGCCGCATCTGGCATTTTGCTCTCAATGCCTGATGCGACGCTGGCGCGTCTTATCAGGCCTACATATCCGCGCCTATTATCCGGCAACCACCGTTTACCCCGTCACCACTTCACCCGCCGGTGGTGTTTCCAGCAGTTCCAGCATAGTACGGGCGATTTCACGCTCACCCATCACTACCTGATTTGCACCACGTTCGGTGATATACGCCACTTCATCGTCATAATGGGCGCGGGCAATAATCTCAATATCCGGATTTTTCGCGCGGGCAGATGCCACAATCTCGCCCGCTTCATAACCGTTGGGAATCGTCAGGATCAGCCATTTAGCACATTCCAGATGCGCCAGTTGCATAATTTCTTCGTTCGCCGCATTGCCCAATACTGCGCGGACCCCGCGCTCTCGCAGTTCATCAACACGGGTTCGTGACGTCTCAATCACCACCAGCGGAATATCAGAGGCGAGCAATTTCTCCCCCAGCAGGCTGCCTACACGACCGTAACCTACCAGTAGCGCATGGTTGCAAATATCCACTGGGATCTGCTTCTCTTCTTCGATAGCCTCTTCCAGCGTCTGCTCTTCCAGCGTTTCGGTCTTCGCCAGATATTTCTCCAGCAGCGCAAACAGGACCGGGTTGAGCATAATCGACAAAATCGCCCCTGCCAGTACCAGGTTCTGCCCGGCTTGCGGCAACAGATCCAGCGCCATGCCCAGTCCCGCCAGGATAAACGCGAACTCACCAATTTGCGCCAGGCTGGCGGCGATAGTTAATGCCGTACGTTGGGAGTGACCAAACAGTCGCACCAGGAAAAACGCGGCTAACGACTTACCAAACAGAATAATCGCCAGCGTCGCCAGCACTGCCAGCGGTTGCTGAATCAGAATTAACGGATCAAACAACATCCCGACGGAGACAAAAAACAGCACCGCAAACGCGTCGCGCAATGGCAGCGTATCGTGGGCGGCACGGTGACTCAGTTCAGACTCGTTCAGTACCATCCCGGCAAAGAACGCACCGAGTGCAAAGGAGACATCAAACAGCTCCACCGCACCAAAGGCAATCCCTAACGCCAGCGCCAGCACCGACAGGGTAAACAGCTCACGGGAACCGGTTGCTGCGCTACGTGCCATAATCCACGGCACCAGACGGCGACCTACCAGCATCATAATGGCGATAAATGCGATCACCTTGCCGATGGTGATCCCCATATCGACTGCAAGAGTGGCAAAGCCCACATCGCCTTGTTCCATCATTCCTGCCACTGCGGGCAGCAACACCAGCGTCAGAACCATTACCAGGTCTTCCACAATCAACCAACCGATGGCGATTTGCCCACGCTGACTGTCTATTAATTGCCGTTCTTCAAGTGCGCGCAGTAACACCACGGTACTGGCGGTGGAAAGGCATAAGCCGAACACGATACCGGTCATTAACGACCAGCCCAGCACGGCGGAGAGCGCCATACCCAGCAGCGTCGCCACGGCTATCTGGGCGATCGCACCGGGAATGGCGATGGCCTTTACCGCCATCAAATCCTTCAGCGAAAAGTGCAGACCCACGCCAAACATCAACAGAATGACGCCCAGTTCAGCCAGTTCCGGCGCAAGCTTGGTATCGGCAACAAAGCCCGGAGTGAATGGTCCTGCCAGCACACCCGCTAACAGATATCCCACCAGAGGAGAAATACGTAGTTTATTGGCCAGCATGCCGAGGATAAAGGCGAGCACAAGGCCGCCAACAATGGTGGTGATAAGCGGGGTGGCGTGATGCATTCCGTCTCCTTTTCCTGGTGGTTATTGTCCATTTTTGGCCGGGAAAACCAAAATTACAGGTAATAGTTTATGACAATTTCATTGATGATGTTTATGAATAATTGTTGAATTTTGCAGAAAAATGGAATTAGCTGCAAAAAAAGCACGGATCGGAAAACTGAAGGCGGTTTAACAGAGGAAAGGCTTATGGCGACTGTAAAACGATGCAGCCAAAGTTTGCCTTTGGCTGCAATGAAATCAGTCTTTATGCCGGTTATCAGGCAGGAATATGGTCAACATCCCCAATAGTGGCAGGAAAGCACAGATTTTATAGACTAACTCGATGCTGGTGTGATCGGCGATAAGCCCCAGAACTGCCGCTCCCAGACCTCCCATGCCAAAAGCAAAACCGAAAAAGAGTCCAGAAACCATACCGATACGTCCCGGAAGCAGCTCCTGAGCGTAGACCAGAATGGCAGAGAATGCCGAAGCGAGGATAAATCCAATAATCACCGTTAAAACCCCCGTCCAGTGCAGGCTGGCGTAGGGTAAAATCAGCGTAAACGGCGCAACGCCGAGGATAGAGCCCCAAATCACATATTTCCGCCCAATTTTATCCCCTACAGGCCCGCCGATCACCGTACCTGCCGCAACGGCAAACAGGAAGGCAAACAGATGAAGCTGAGCATTCTGGATAGATAATCCGAATTTTTGCATCAGATAAAAGGTGTAATAGCTGCTGATGCTCGCCATATAGAAATATTTCGAGAAAATGAGGATTAACAGAATGCTGACCGCCAGTACCACTTTGTTACGCGGCAGTGGATTGATAATCGTCGCTTTGGGTTTTCCTTTATTCATTCGGTGCTGTGCCGAGTACCAACGGCTGATTTGCGCCAACACCACGATCGCCAGCAGTGCCGCAAGCACAAACCAGGCAACGTTGCCTTTACCATAAGGCGCGATAATCACCGCCGCCAGCAAGGGGCCCAGGGAACTGCCAAAGTTGCCGCCGACCTGAAAGATAGATTGCGCCAGGCCATGCCGCCCGCCGGAAGCCATACGGGCCACGCGAGAAGATTCCGGATGAAAGACCGATGAACCGGTACCGACCAGCGCCGCCGCCAGCAGAACTGCGCCAAAACTGCCCGCCAGCGCAAGCAGCACCAGACCACTTAAGGTAAAGCACATGCCAATTGGCAACGACCACGGCATCGGATATTTATCGGTCCAGTAACCGACCACCGGTTGCAGTAGCGAAGAGGCGAGCTGGAAGGTGAGGGTTATCATGCCAATCTGCATAAATGTCAGAGAAAACTCTGACTGAAGCAGCGGATAAATCGCCAGAATCAGCGATTGGATCATGTCGTTCAGCAGATGTGAGAGGCTGATAGCACCTAAAATACCAAACGATGTTCGGGCCTTGGTCGTTGACGCAGCCGCGCCCGCCACAGGCTGGGTTTGTTCACTCATTGCCATAGGAAAGTCACTTTTTCAGGGTTGCGATGTAAAGAATGATCTTATTTGTGATTATTACCCGACTAACATACCTGTATGCGTCGCCTGAAGGAAGTCTCAACGCCGAATACAGAATTTCTAATCTGGATGCAGATTTATCTTCACCGGACGCAGACTTGTCTATGATGTCGCGTCATACTATTTTTCAACACGTTGAAATCAGGTCAGGGAGAGAAGTATGAAATTATTGCAGCGGGGCGTGGCGTTAGCACTGTTAACCACATTTACACTGGCGAGTGAAGCTGCTCTGGCGTATGAGCAGGATAAAACCTACAAAATTACAGTTCTGCATACCAATGATCATCATGGGCATTTTTGGCGCAATGAATATGGCGAATATGGTCTGGCGGCGCAAAAAACGCTGGTGGATGGTATCCGCAAAGAGGTTGCGGCTGAAGGCGGTAGCGTGCTGCTACTTTCCGGTGGCGACATTAACACTGGCGTGCCCGAGTCTGACTTACAGGATGCCGAACCTGATTTTCGCGGCATGAATCTGGTGGGCTACGATGCGATGGCAATCGGTAATCATGAATTTGATAACCCGCTCACCGTATTACGCCAGCAGGAAAAGTGGGCAAAGTTCCCGTTACTTTCTGCCAATATCTACCAGAAAAGTACCGGCGAGCGCCTGTTTAAACCATGGGCGCTGTTTAAGCGTCAGGATCTGAAAATTGCCGTTATTGGCCTGACGACGGATGATACAGCGAAGTTAGGCAACCCAGAAAACTTCACCGATATTGAGTTCCGTAAGCCCGCCGATGAAGCGAAGCTGGTGATTCAGGAGCTGCAACAGACAGAAAAGCCAGACATTATTATCGCGGCGACCCATATGGGGCATTACGACAATGGTGAGCACGGCTCTAACGCACCGGGCGATGTGGAGATGGCGCGCGCGCTGCCTGCCGGATCGCTGGCGATGATCGTCGGAGGTCACTCGCAAGATCCAGTCTGTATGGCGGCAGAAAATAAAAAACAGGTCGATTACGTGCCGGGTACGCCATGCAAACCGGATCAACAAAACGGCATCTGGATTGTGCAGGCGCATGAGTGGGGCAAATACGTGGGACGGGCTGATTTTGAGTTTCGTAATGGCGAAATGAAAATGGTTAACTACCAGCTGATTCCGGTGAACCTGAAGAAGAAAGTGACCTGGGAAGACGGGAAAAGCGAGCGCGTGCTTTACACTCCTGAAATCGCTGAAAACCAGCAAATGATCTCGCTGTTATCGCCGTTCCAGAACAAAGGCAAAGCGCAGCTGGACGTGAAAATAGGCGAAACCAATGGTCGTCTGGAAGGCGATCGTGACAAAGTGCGTTTTGTACAGACCAATATGGGGCGGTTGATTCTGGCAGCCCAAATGGATCGCACTGGTGCTGACTTTGCGGTGATGAGTGGAGGCGGAATTCGTGATTCTATCGAAGCAGGCGATATCAGCTATAAAAACGTGCTGAAAGTGCAGCCATTCGGCAATGTGGTGGTGTATGCCGACATGACCGGGAAAGAGGTGATTGATTACCTGACCGCCGTCGCGCAGATGAAGCCAGATTCAGGTGCCTACCCGCAATTTGCTAACGTTAGCTTTGTGGCGAAAGGCGGCAAACTGGACGACCTTAAAATCAAAGGCGAACCGGTCGATCCGGCGAAAACTTATCGTATGGCGACATTAAACTTCAATGCCACCGGCGGTGATGGCTATCCGCGCCTTGATAACAAACCGGGCTATGTGAATACCGGCTTTATTGATGCCGAAGTGCTGAAAGCGTATATCCAGAAAAGCTCGCCGCTGGATGTGAGTGTTTATGAACCGAAAGGTGAGGTGAGCTGGCAGTAATCCGAAAGTGCCGGATATTTGCATCCGGCACAATGCTTAATCGCGGCGGGCGATATCAGCAAATTTGGCATCGAGGATCTTTGCCAGATCGCCTGCCGCCAGTTCGATATCCAGCCCGCGCTTGCCGCCGGAAACATAAATAGTGGCAAATTCTTGTGCGGGGGCGTCGATAATCGTTGGCAGACGTTTTTTCTGCCCCAGTGGGCTAATCCCCCCAACCAGATATCCCGTCGAACGCTGCGCAACCATCGGATCGGCCATCTCAATTTTCTTGGCACCCAGCGCTTTTGCTACTTTTTTAAGATCCAGTTGACCTGCGACCGGCGTAACGGCCACGGCAAGGTGTTTCATATCACCGTTCACTGCGACCAGCAGCGTTTTGTAGACCTGATCCGGATTCAAACCTAATTTTTTGACGACTTCATCGCCAAAATTGGTTTCAGCCGGATCGTGCTCGTAGGTATGGATTTGAAACGAAATCTTGTTTTTTTCGAGTAATTTAACTGCGGGTGTCATGGTAATTTTCCTGCCTTAAACAAAAAAACGAAGCAAGCATACGCCTGATGGCGGTCCAAAAAAAAGAGTCATCTTGCCTAAGAGTATTGGCAGGATGGTGAGATTGAGCGACAATCGAGTTACACCGTCGCTTAAAGTGACGGCATAATAATAAAAAAATGAAATTCCTCTTTGACGGGCCAATAGCGATATTGGCCATTTTTTTAGCGCAACATTTGCGGCAAATTCCCTTCTCCATACAGGTGTAGTGCACCGACCGCGACCACATATCGCCCCGGCGGCATGGCGCGTAATTTATCCCGCCAGGCGAGATTTCGCTGATGCATCAGCACATCGTACAGCGACTGACTGAACGTATTGGGCAGCGTTATTTCATTATTTTGCGGCGGTGCATTCAGCCACCAGCTCATCATTTGTTGCAGCAACCGTGCATTGGTGTGCCAGTGGGTCAGCGTATCGTCCAGCAGTGCCAGTCCTTTGTCAGGGAGCTGGAGCAACATGGCAATCTGGTTTTCTGCCCCTTCCAGTTCAATCACGGGTTTATGTTGTTGCTTCGCCGCCTGCAATAGCTGGTAATCGATACCATATTCTGCCCGGAGCCCCAGTTTTTGTGCCTGCGTCGCCTGAAGAACCATCGCGATTTGCCACAGCGGTTGGGTAGAAAAGAGTGAGGTAGAAATGCCCATCTCCTGGCTAATGTGCTGCAGGTTTTGGAGTTGCTCCTCGCTAATGCGCTCTTCCAGCGCCTCGCAGGCAGGCAAATTAGCAAAAGGCGTATCGCTGGTGGAAACATCCGCCTCGACGATCAGCGCATCGGCGTTTTTGAGCTTTTTGAGCAAACGGGTGGGCAGGGGAGCCATATCGTGGCTACCCATATGAATACTGCCGATCAGATGAAAATGGCGATTGCCGGGAAGAGAGATATCGATAGCAGGCCAGGTGTAATGATTACCGCGCAGCGCGGCCCAAAGCGTTTTTACCCGGTACAACAGATCCATACGACCTCCCTTTGTGAAATATCATGCTAGCGCGCGGGGAGGGATGGCGCAAATGGAGTTGATTGTCGCACTTGTGCACAGTGCTTGTGTGCATTACAATAATTAAACAATGGACAAGGAGATGAGAATGGAATGGCTCAAAAGAATAATATAAGGAGTTTTCGTGATGCCTGGCTGGCTGATTTTTTTGTCCATTCAACGCCACATCGAAAGATCCCTGCTGAAATCCATACCACGTTATCACGAAAGTTGGACATCATTAATGCTGCCACTTCTCATCGGGATTTACGCTCCCCTCCGGGGAACCGATACGAAGAGTTGTCCGGGAAATTACAGGAATATTCCTCCATTAGAGTGAATAAACAGTACCGACTGATATTTAAATGGGTTAATGGCAAGGCCGAAGAATTGTTTTTAGACCCACACAACTACTAAAACATAGCTGTCGTATTGACGATAAAGGTAAAACCATGAAACAGGCAACAAGAAAACCGACGACACCCGGAGATATTCTTCTCTATGAATATCTGGAACCGCTCGATTTGAAAATCAATGAGTTAGCAGAGTTACTGCATGTTCATCGTAATAGCGTCAGTGCACTGATCAATAATAATCGTAAACTCACCACTGAAATGGCATTCCGTCTGGCGAAAGTTTTTGATACCACAGTCGATTTTTGGCTAAACCTCCAGGCGGCAGTTGATCTTTGGGAAGTTGAAAACAACATGCGTACCCAGGAAGAATTGGGACGGATTGAAACAGTGGCTGAATATTTGGCACGCCGTGAAGAGCGTGCAAAAAAGGTCGCGTAGAATAATTTCCCTATAACGGATGCGCCACCCTAAAGCAGTGCATCCGTAATGATGTACTTATTCCTTCGGTTTAAATCGCAGCAATCGGTTGGCGTTACTCACTACGGTAATCGACGAGAGCGCCATTGCCGCTCCGGCAACCACCGGGTTAAGCAGCGTACCGGTGAACGGCCACAAAATACCGGCGGCGACCGGAATACCAATGCTGTTGTAGATAAACGCACCGAGCAGGTTCTGCTTCATATTGCGCAGCGTTGCGCGGGAAATCGCGAGCGCATCCGCAACACCCATCAGGCTATGGCGCATCAGGGTAATCGCCGCGGTTTCAATGGCAACATCACTGCCGCCACCCATCGCAATACCGACATCCGCCTGAGCCAGCGCTGGCGCGTCGTTAATGCCGTCGCCCACCATTGCCACCTGACGTCCTTCACTTTGCAGGCGTTTAATCGCTTCGGCTTTACCGTCCGGCAGCACCCCGGCGATCACCTCATCAATCCCGGCTTCTTTGGCGATCGCATTGGCGGTGGTTGAGTTATCCCCGGTCAACATCACCAGACGATATCCCGCTTTATGCAGGCGTTGCAGCGCCGCCACGCTATCACTACGCAATGGATCGCGTACAGCCAGCAGGGCTACCGCTTTCCCGTCAACCGCCAGCAGCACAGGCGTTGCCCCTTGCGATGCCTGAGCTGAAATATCTGCCTCAATCGCTTTAGTATCAACGTGCTGGTCATTTAACAGCGCCTGATTACCCAGCAATAACGCATGACCTTCAGCTTCACCGCTCACGCCCAGCCCGCGCAATGTGCGGAAACCGTTGACCTGCGGCAGCTGCATATCGCCTGCTTTATCGAGGATCGCTCGTGCCAGCGGATGGCTGGAACCTTGCTCCAGTGCCGCCGCCAGACGCAATGCCTGCGCTTCATCAACATCAGCAAACGTTTTCACTGCGACAACCTGCGGTTTACCTTCGGTCAGCGTCCCGGTTTTATCGAACACTACGGTATCGAGCGTACTGGCGCGTTGCAGCGCGTCGGCGTCCCGCACCAGCACACCAAACTCAGCCGCCCGCCCGACGCCCGAAATAATCGACATCGGCGTCGCCAGTCCCAGCGCACACGGACAGGCAATAATCAGCACCGTGGTGGCAATCACCAGGGTATAGACAATCTGCGGTGCCGGACCAAAGAAATACCAGATTGCCGCACTGACAAGCGCAATAACCACTACTACCGGCACAAATACGGCTGAGATTTTATCCGCCAGTTGGCCGATTTCAGGCTTGCTGCTCTGGGCCTGGCGCACCATGCGAATGATACGTGACAGCGTAGTATGGCTGCCGACCGCACTGGCACGAAACAGCACACTGCCGTCCTGCACCACTGTCCCGGCATGGACGCTATCGCCTTCGCCTTTTTGCTGCGGGATAGGTTCGCCCGTCAGCATCGCTTCATCCAGCCACGCTTCGCCTTGGGTAATCTCACCATCTACCGGCACACGGTCGCCGGTCGTCAGGCGCAATAACATACCTGGCTGAACATCTGCCAGCGGCACGTTTTTTTCACCTTCGTCGGTGACCAGGCGCGCCGTCGGTGGGGTTAAATCGAGTAATTTCTCCAGCGCCTTAGAAGAACGCTGACGCGCGCGCGCTTCCAGCATATGGCCGAGATTGATCAGACCGATAATCATCGCGCTGGCTTCGTAATAAAGATGTCGCGCTTCCATCGGGAACCACTGCGGCCACAGGTTGACGCTCATCGAATAGAGCCACGCCACGCCAGTACCCAGCGCCACCAGCGTATCCATCGTCGCTGCACCGTTCAGCAGGCTTTTCCATGCGCTGCGGTAAAAATGCCCGCCGGCGAAAACCATTACCGCCAGGGTTATCAGGCCGATAACCAACCACAGGCTGCGGTTGTCGGCGGTGACCATCATGTTATCGCCGATCATCCCCCAGACCATCACCGGGATACCCACCGCCAGTGCGACAATCGCCTGCCAGCGGAAGCGCTTCATCGTAGCGACGGCGGTTTCTTGCTGGCGCTCGCGGCGTTTAGCGTCATCTTCAATCGCTTCCGCGCCGTAGCCCGCTTTTTCCACCGCCTGCACTAAATCTTGTGGGGAGGCACTGCCCATCACCAGCGCAGTACGCTCCGCCAGGTTTACCCGTGCCTGAGTGACGCCCGGTACGCTTTGCAGCGCATTTTGTACGCGGGTGACACAGCTGGCGCAGCTCATGCCGCTCAGCAGCAACTGCTGGCTGTCATCGTCATCGGCGGTCGCTGCCGGAAGCGCCTCAGAAACCGCTGTCAGTGCTTCCGACGGGATTGATGACTCCGCCAGCGGTTTAGCCTTTGGGTGGCTTACAGATGCGTCATAACCCGCTTGTTTGATGGTTTCGATCAGCTGTTCTGCACTGGCAGTCCCGGTAACGTGCGCTTCAGTGACAGACACATCCGCCTGCTCAACATCCGGGCGCTGTTCGAGACTTTCTTTCACGCGTTTAACGCAGTGACCGCAGGACAGGCCGTCCAGGGTCAGGTCGATAGTTTGTGACATAAAACACTCCTTTTAAGACAGTTTTGACTGGCTGTGATAAAGGTTAAACCTTCCAGCAAGGGGAAGGTCAAGAAATTAATAAACCAGGCGGGTAAAAGTCCGTAAAGATTAAAAAATCGGCTCGATTTGCATCAGGATTAGACATTTATCTCTTTGTTTTCCTGTAGTTAAGTTGCGGGTGCTAAGTTAAATCAGGATGCCTGAAAATCGGCACCGGGGTGAGGAATTACCTCCCGCATCTATAAAAAGGAGTTAACAAAAGATGTTAGATGCAAACAAATTACAGCAGGCAGTGGATCAGGCTTATACCCAATTTCACTCACTTAACGGCGGACAAAATGCCGATTACATTCCCTTTCTGGCGAATGTGCCTGGTCAACTGGCAGCAGTGGCTATCGTGACCAGCGATGGCAACGTCTATAGTGCGGGTGACAGTGATTACCGCTTTGCGCTGGAATCCATCTCGAAAGTCTGTACGTTAGCCCTTGCGTTAGAAGATGTCGGCCCGCAGGCGGTACAGGACAAAATTGGCGCTGACCCGACCGGATTGCCCTTTAACTCAGTTATCGCCTTAGAGTTGCATGGCGGCAAACCGCTGTCGCCACTGGTAAATGCTGGCGCTATTGCCACCACCAGCCTGATTAACGCTGAAAATGCCGAACAACGCTGGCAGCGAATTTTACATATCCAACAGCAACTGGCTGGTGAGCAGGTAGCGCTCTCTGATGAAGTCAACCAGTCGGAACAAACAACCAACTTCCATAACCGGGCCATTGCCTGGCTGCTGTACTCCGCCGGATATCTCTATTGTGATGCAATGGAAGCCTGTGACGTGTACACCCGTCAGTGCTCCACGCTCATCAATACTGTTGAACTGGCAACGCTTGGCGCGACGCTGGCGGCGGGGGGAGTGAATCCGCTGACGCATAAACGCGTTCTTCAGGCCGACAACGTGCCGTACATTCTGGCCGAAATGATGATGGAAGGGCTGTATGGTCGCTCCGGTGACTGGGCGTATCGCGTTGGTTTACCGGGCAAAAGCGGTGTAGGTGGCGGTATTCTGGCGGTCGTCCCTGGCGTGATGGGAATTGCCGCGTTCTCACCACCGCTGGACGAAGAAGGCAACAGTGTTCGCGGTCAAAAAATGGTGGCATCGGTCGCTAAGCAACTCGGCTATAACGTGTTTAAGGGCTGATCATGATGAACACGGAAGGTAATAACGGTAACAAACCCCTCGGTCTATGGAACGTCGTTTCCATCGGCATTGGGGCAATGGTGGGGGCGGGGATCTTCGCGCTGCTGGGGCAGGCTGCGTTGCTAATGGAAGCCTCGACCTGGGTCGCCTTTGCATTTGGCGGTATTGTGGCGATGTTTTCCGGTTATGCCTATGCGCGCCTGGGGGCGAGCTATCCCAGCAATGGCGGTATTATCGACTTCTTTCGTCGCGGATTAGGCAACGGCGTCTTTTCGCTGGCGCTCTCGTTACTGTACCTGTTGACGCTGGCGGTAAGCATCGCCATGGTCGCCCGTGCTTTTGGCGCTTATGCCGTGCAGTTTTTGCATGAAGGCAGCCAGGAGGAGCACCTTATATTGCTCTACGCGTTGGGGATCATTGCGGTGATGACGCTTTTCAACTCCTTAAGCAACCATGCGGTAGGGCGGCTGGAAGTGATCCTCGTCGGCATTAAAATGATGATCCTGTTATTGCTGATCATTGCAGGTGTCTGGTCGCTGCAACCGGCGCATATTTCCGTCTCTGCGCCCCCCAGCTCCGGTGCGTTCTTCTCCTGTATTGGGATAACCTTCCTTGCCTATGCGGGCTTTGGCATGATGGCGAACGCGGCGGATAAAGTGAAAGATCCGCAGGTCATTATGCCACGGGCATTTCTGGTGGCGATTGGCGTTACCACGTTGCTTTATATCTCGCTGGCGCTGGTTTTGCTTAGCGATGTATCGGCATTAGAGTTAGAAAAATATGCCGATACCGCCGTAGCGCAGGCTGCTTCTCCGCTGCTCGGGCATGTGGGTTATGTGATCGTCGTCATCGGCGCTTTACTGGCGACGGCTTCAGCCATCAACGCGAACCTGTTCGCCGTGTTTAACATCATGGACAACATGGGCAGCGAACGCGAACTGCCGAAGCTAATGAATAAATCCCTGTGGCGGCAGAGTACCTGGGGCAACATCATTGTCGTGGTGCTGATTATGCTGATGACGGCGGCGCTGAATTTAGGCTCACTCGCCAGCGTTGCCAGCGCCACCTTTTTGATCTGCTATCTGGCGGTGTTTGTGGTGGCGATCCGCCTGCGTCATGATATTCACGCCTCGTTGCCGATTCTTATCGTTGGTACGTTGGTGATGTTGTTGGTGATCGTTGGCTTTATCTACAGCCTGTGGTCCCAGGGCAGCCGTGCGTTGATATGGATTATTGGTGCAATCTTACTCAGCCTTATCGTGGCAATGGTCATGAAGCGCAATAAAACCGTATAACATCTCTCTGTGCGCAGTACTTCCTGTATTATTGTGGTGGCGGTCGATATTCGCACTGGCAAAAAAACGTGCTTGAATATTTGTTGAAACCCTTTAACAAAGCACAGGAGGCGTTGCGCGAACGATGAACATTAGCGATGTAGCAAAAATTACCGGCCTGACCAGCAAAGCAATCCGCTTCTATGAAGAGAAGGGGCTGGTGACGCCGCCGATGCGCAGCGAAAATGGTTATCGAACCTACACGCAGCAGCATCTCAACGAACTGACCTTACTGCGGCAGGCACGCCAGGTGGGCTTTAACCTGGAAGAGAGCGGCGAGCTGGTGAACCTGTTTAACGACCCGCAGCGTCATAGTGCCGACGTCAAACGTCGTACGCTGGAGAAGGTGGCGGAGATCGAACGGCATATCGAAGAACTGCAATCCATGCGCAACCAGCTACTGGCGCTGGCGAATGCCTGCCCCGGTGATGACAGCGCCGACTGCCCGATTATCGAAAATCTCTCCGGCTGCTGTCATCATCGGGCGGGGTGAAAATCAGTTAATCCACGTTTGCACCGAAAGAATATGCTGCAAACTTTCTACCATAATGCGCCCCGACTGAAATAAGCCTTCCTGGATTTCGTTGTTAACATTCACAGCGTGAACCAGGGAGGCTAATAACACCACTTGCAAGAAGGCAAAAATAAACGCACCGATAATCATAATATGCGTCAGGGGGATTTTCCTTTGCTCCTTCATTTTAAATAACCCACAAACTGACCTTCCTTCATTAAGGCGACTTTTCCCGTGTGGTGATAAACAATGACGTTATAAAGACCTGACTGATAAACAGTGGCATCTTTATTGTCTTCATCAATTGCACATAATGAATCATTGAGATAAGCAAAGTTTTTACTGCTCATTCTAAAGATCATGCCAAATCCTTTATAAATGGCTTTCTTTGCCGCCTGGGCGTGTTGTGCGGCTTCTGCATTTTTAAATGCCTGCGCTTCGGATGCACTTAAAATAGCCGTCTGACGCTGCTGTTCTGCGAGGTAACAGGTATCATGGCTGACGCCCTGCGCCTGGCAATCTGCGATGCGGGAAGTGGGTGAACTACAGCCAGCCAGTAATATAACCGCCAGCAGGGAAAACGATTTAATGGAGCTATTCATCATTGTTAACCTTAAATAATGTGCGGAAAATTGCGAATAAGAAATTGCTGTTAAAATTAGAACGAATATCCCACGCCGACACCCGCACCGAAATCAGATTGTGTATCCGCAGAAATACCTGCTTTAAGTACCGTATGCGTTCCGGCATTAAAAGATGTTCCTACAGACACCGCAGATTCACCGTTGAACGTTCCCGCTCCCGCTGACACCATCATCACGTCACCGGTTTTCACCTGTGGTTGTGAGGCGATAGCGATGGCAGATGCAGTTCCCGCATTGGCTTCTTTACGATTGTCCTCAACTTCGTTTTTCAGAGAATCGAAATGGTTATTGAGCGTGTTAATTTGTTGGCTGTTATCTGCGACCCGTTTTTGCGTGTTGGTTAACTGTTGCTGCGTTTGGGTTACGTCTTGTGACAGGCTGTCAATTTGTTCATGTGCCTGGACAGACTTCTGCGCCAGACTTTGCATTTGTTTATCGTATTGAGCCCTTTCTTTTTGCTGTTGTGCTGCCACATCGGTTGTCAGTGCATTCATTTTCTGCCCTTGTTCCGTGGTAGTGCGCTGATTAGCCTCATTTTGAGCCGCCAGCCTGGCATTAATCATCTCCTGATAATGCGCGGTATTTTGCGTATCTCCAGTCGCGGCGAGCGTTTTTTGTGTGGCTACGATCTGCGCCTGTTGCTCTGTAATTTGCGTTTGCTGGGCATCAGTTACCGCAGACTGTCGGGCGTTGATCATGCTCTGATAACGGGCGGTTGTCTGTACATCACCTGTAGCGGCAACGGTTTTTTGTCCTGCGTCAGGATCTGTCTGGACAGGGGGAGTCTGAGTGGTATCAGGTGTTTCAGAAGGGATGTAGTGATGTTCAGTCAAATAGGTATACGCAGCGGGGCTGTTGTCTGTGCGTTCTAAAAAGCGGGTAATCTTCTGCTCAATCTCCGATTGCGACATGCCGGAGTTAATGGCTGAAAGCTCTGTTGCCGCCGCTTCAATGGTATCACCAGCTAAAACAACAGGGCTGGATATTGCTGAAATTATGAGTGCCAGTAAAGCTACGTTTACAGTTTTCATTCATTTTCTCTTGTTCAAAATAAGTCGCATTAATGTTTCTATAAGAAACAAATAATATTGTTTTAAGAAATAAACTGCGTTGCAATTTGATCGAAATCTACGCCGCCATTTGTGTGATGTAAAGCGCATTTTTGTCTTGTGTAAGCGTAAACACCACCAATAAGAAACAAAAATAGTTTCTTATATAAATAAAAAAGGAAATTATTTCGTGCTCTTTCAATGTAAAAAAGAGTAAAGACTTGTTTTGATAAGCGAAATAAATTCTGTTTCTGGACTAAACGTGAAGCGGTTCCTGATGTGTGCTAAAATGCGTTTCTTTGATAAATCTCAATTTTTAAGAGGTTTACGCCAGGCAGGAAATTTAAATGAATGAATTTGAGAAGATTTTTAATGAAATGAATCTGGACCGGGCATTGCTACCGATCCTTTTTCGTTCGAACCGGTCAACAGTGTGGAAGTATTTAAGCGGCGATAGTACGGCTCCTGCCTCTGCCATGTCGCTGATCATGCTGTTGCAGTTGATCCAGAAACGAAACCCCGATCTGTTAGCCGAATGGTTAACGCTTTCTGATTTCACCATTCCGCCAGAAGTTTACCTGGACCAACCTGATTACTGGAAAGGGTGGGTGTATACCCAACACAAGGTCAATAAAAACGTCCTGGAATATCTAAAAAAACACTATCCGGATGAAGACCAAAAAAGTATGGGTAAAGGCCGGGAAGAGTAATTTTGCCTCTACTCGGCTATATGCCGGATGCGGCGCAAGCGCCTTATCTGGCCTACGATTCGGGCATATTTTGTAGGCATGATAAGACGCGTCAGCGTCGCATCAGGCGATGACCGCACGGATGATCAGCGTTATCCCTTCTATCGCAATGACTTCAACATGCGTACCTGCACCGAGATCCTCGCTGGCGCTGACAGGCCATGAACTGTCGCCGACGCGCATATGACCGCGCCCGTTGACCAGCGGTGATTCCAGTACAAACCGTCTGCCGATCAATTGTTGACCGCGCTGGTTTAAATGACTATCGCTGTGCTTTTGTTCGCGCACCCGCCGCGACAACCATTTCCACCACAGCCAGGCGGCGAGCAGCGTCAGGACGGCAAACATCACCCCTTGCCACTCCCAACCCAGCGGCACCAGCCAGACCACCAGACCGGTAATCACCGCTGCCACGCCGCTCCACAACAAATAACCATTTCCGCCCAGCATCTCGGCTGCCAGCAGCAACCCGCCGAGACTGAGCCAGAAAATATGTGGATGAACGACCATTAACTCCATCATGGCTGAGTCCGTTTGTTGGCGCTGTCTTTCACCAGCTCGGCAATCCCGGCAATCGACCCCATCAGGCTGCTGGCCTCTAATGGCATCATCACTACTTTGCTGTTACTGGAGGAACCGATCTGCTGTAACGCTTCGGTGTATTTCTGTGCTACGAAGTAGTTCACCGCCTGAATATCGCCGGAGGCAATGGCTTCAGACACCATTTTGGTGGCGCGGGCTTCCGCTTCGGCAGAACGTTCACGCGCTTCGGCCTGTAAGAATGCCGACTGACGTTCACCTTCCGCTTTCAGGATTTGCGACTGTTTTTCACCTTCGGCTTTGAGGATTTCCGCCTGACGGATCCCTTCCGCTTCGAGGATGTAAGCGCGTTTGGTACGTTCCGCTTTCATCTGCGCGTTCATTGAAGAGATAAGCTCTGCCGGTGGGCGCACGTCGCGAATTTCAATACGGGTGACTTTAATCCCCCACGGGTTAGTGGCTTCATCGACAATACGCAGCAGGCGTGAGTTGATGCTGTCGCGCTGAGAGAGCATTTCATCAAGTTCCATTGAACCCAACACGGTACGGATGTTAGTCATGGTCAGGTTGATGATCGCCAGCTCCAGATTGCTGACTTCATAAGCGGCGCGCGGGGCATCAATCACCTGAATAAAGCACACGGCGTCGATGGTAACGTTGGCGTTATCTTTCGAGATAACTTCCTGGGAAGGGATGTCGAGCACTTGCTCCATCATATTGATCTTGCGACCAATGCGATCCATAAAGGGCACCACCAGGCTTAGACCTGGCTGTAACGTTTTGGTATAGCGACCAAAACGCTCTACTGTCCACTGATAGCCCTGCGGCACGATTTTGACGCCCGCGCCAACAATGACCAGCGCGACAAAAATGAGAATAGGGATAAAGATAAGCATCGGAAAAACCTCCTGTTGTACCGTCCATAATCAGCAAAATTGCTGCTTGATTAAACAAATTATACCTGATTACTGAAAGAGAGTTCCCCCTTATTCCTGCGAAGGATAAACTGTTTTTAGTAAAAATCAGAAAAAGGGAACAGTGATGCAGGAAAATAGTCCTTTGCTTCAGCTACAAAACGTAGGATATCTGGCGGGTGATGCGAAGATTCTTAATAACATCAATTTTTCGCTGCGTGCTGGCGAATTTAAGTTAATTACCGGTCCTTCTGGTTGTGGCAAAAGTACGCTGCTAAAAATAGTTGCTTCATTGATCAGCCCAACCAGCGGAACGTTACTGTTTGAAGGTGAGGATGTCAGCACACTAAAGCCAGAAATCTACCGCCAGCAAGTGTCTTACTGCGCCCAGACGCCGACGCTGTTTGGCGATACGGTATACGATAATCTGATCTTTCCCTGGCAGATCCGTAACCAGCAGCCTGACCCAGCCATTTTTCTCGATTTTCTCGAACGCTTCGCTTTGCCGGACACCATTTTGACGAAAAATATCGCCGAGCTATCTGGGGGTGAAAAACAACGCATCTCATTGATTCGTAACCTGCAATTTATGCCGAAGGTTTTATTGCTGGATGAAATCACCAGTGCGCTGGATGAAAGTAATAAACATAACGTTAATGAGATGATCCATCGTTATGTGCACGAGCAAAATATTGCCGTGCTGTGGGTGACACACGATAAAGACGAAATTAATCATGCGGATAAAGTGATTACACTGCAACCGCATGCCGGAGAAATGCAGGAAGCACGCTATGAACTCGCATAATATTACTAACGAATCATTGGCACTGGCATTAATGCTGGTGGTGGTGGCAATCTTAATTAGCCATAAAGAAAAACTGGCGCTGGAGAAAGATATTCTCTGGAGCGTCGGGCGCGCGATAATTCAGCTGATTATTGTCGGCTATGTGCTGAAGTATATTTTCAGCGTGGATGATGCCAGCCTGACATTATTGATGGTGTTATTTATCTGCTTTAATGCGGCGTGGAACGCGCAAAAACGCAGTAAATATATTGCTAAAGCTTTTATCTCATCGTTTATTGCCATTACGGTCGGGGCGGGAATTACCCTGGCGGTGCTGATTCTCTCAGGGTCGATTGAATTTATCCCGATGCAGGTGATCCCTATCGCCGGGATGATAGCCGGTAACGCCATGGTAGCGGTGGGGTTGTGTTACAACAATTTAGGGCAACGCGTGATTAGCGAACAGCAACAGATTCAGGAGAAACTGAGTCTTGGCGCGACGCCGAAACAGGCTTCAGCGATATTGATTCGCGACAGTATTCGCGCGGCTTTAATTCCGACGGTCGATTCAGCAAAAACGGTTGGCTTAGTGAGTTTACCAGGAATGATGTCCGGGCTGATATTTGCCGGGATTGATCCGGTGAAGGCGATTAAATATCAGATTATGGTGACCTTTATGCTGCTCTCAACTGCCAGCCTGTCGACCATTATTGCCTGCTATTTAACCTATCGTAAATTTTATAATTCGCGCCACCAGTTGGTGGTGACGCAATTGAAGAAGAAATAATGCGATGCCTGATGCGTCTAATCAGACCTACATGGCACCTGCAATGTATTGAATTAGCACGGTTTGGTAGGCCGGATAAGGCGTTCACGCCGCATCCGGCGGCTATGCGCGGATGCCTGATGCGACGCTGGCGCGTCTTATCAGGCCTACAAACCAGCACATCGCATTTCAACGGAAAATCAATACAACAACGCATACAGCTGGCGGCGATACTTCGACGCCAGTGCATCACCCGTACCCAGCGCAGCAAGGATCTCCTGGAACGTTTTACGTGTCTGACCGTCTGCGGCGGTGAGATCTTTACGCAGATGCCCAAACAGTAACTCCAGCGCCTCTTCATTGCGCCCAACCTGGTGCAGTTGCAGTGCCAGTTGCGTTGCCAGTGCGGCATCTTCTGGATTCTCTGCCACCTGCTGTTGCAGCTGTTGAATTTCCGGCGTATCTGCCGCCTGCTTCAGCAGTTCGATTTGCGCCACCAGCCCCTGGTAGCGGGTGTCCTGATCCTGTAAAGGAATGGTTTTCAGCACGGCTTCAGCATCTTCAGAACGGTTCAGCGCAATCAGCGTTTCTGCCAGCAGCAGGCCGATCTCCCCGTTCTGATTCGACAACTGCCAGGCGTCTTTCAGCAATGGCAAGGCGTCGGTGTAATTGCCTTCCTGCATCAGCTGCATCGCCTGCTGCGCTTTCAGCTCTTCTTCGCGCGGCAGCACTTTATCCAGCAGGGCGCGGATCGCCTCTTCCGGTTGCGGCCCCTGGAAGCCGTCTACCGGTTGCCCGTTCTGGAACAGATACACGGTCGGAATCGCGCGCAGACCAAACTGGGCGGCAATCATCTGCTCCGCGTCGCAGTCCAGCTTCGCCAGAATAAATTGCCCGTTGTACTGCGCCGCGAGGCTTTCCAGAATTGGGGTTAACTGCAAACAGTGCTGGCTACGTTCAGACCAAAAATAGAACAGCACCGGAGTGGTCATCGACTGTTCAAGAACCTGTTGCAGGTTAGATTCGTTAATGTTGACAATATTTTCTACGGACATGGAGTCGCTCTCTGTTGTCGATATTTTCTTTGACATGGGGGCTTAAGCGCGCGCTTCAACTCACCCCTGCAATATTTTGTCCATCACGCGCCCCGGCAGCAGGCGCTTAAGCACCATTACTGCCCAGGTCACCAGCGTTACCGGATAGCGCATCTTCGGCTTCTCGCTAATAAAAGCATGGCGCACTTTGTCGACCACCGCTTCCGGTCCCAACGTAAAGCGGGCAGCGATGCCGGGATTTTCGACTGGTTTATCACTTTGCGTCTGGTTGACGTTGTCGGTGAAGCGAGTACGAATGGGACCAGGTTCGATCAGGCTGACTTTAATTCCGCTGTGGCGCAGCTCCATGCGCAGTGCGTCTGACCACGCCTCCAGCGCATATTTACTGGCCGCGTAAGCGCCACGACCCGGTGTGGAGATTAATCCCATCACCGATGAGGTCATCACAATACGCCCTTCACCGTGCGGCAACATCGCGGGTAACAGGCGCATGGTGAGCTGGTGTGCGCCGAAAAAGTTGGCGGAAAACTGCTGTTCCATCTGCGCACGGCTGATGGTGGAAAGGGGGCCATACATGCCGAATCCGGCATTGTTAAAGATCCCATACAGACAATTATCGGTCAGGGCGATCACTTCGTCGGCTGCGCGATCAACACATTCTGGCGAATCCAGATCGATCAACACGCCGGTAAATCCCATGCTGTTCATGCGCTCAACATCATCCGCTTTCCGGCAACCTGCCAGCACATGAAAACCTTGGCGTTTTAATTCGAGCGCGCTTTCCAGGCCAATTCCACTGGAACATCCGGTAATTAAGACCGATTTTTGCATAACTTTACCTGTCAGGATCTCCGTTGCTTTATGAGTCATGATTTACTAAAGGCTGCAACTGCTTCGCCATCCAGTCGGCAATAAACGGCTGGGCGTCGCGGTTGGGATGAATACCGTCATCCTGCATCCATTGTGGTTTGAGGTAGACCTCTTCCATAAAAAAGGGCAGCAGCGGAACATCAAACTCTTTGGCGAGTTTGGGGTAAATGGCGCTAAAGGCTTCATTATAACGGCGACCATAGTTTGCAGGCAGACGTATTTGCATTAACAATGGTTCAGCGTTGGTGGCTTTGACCTCCTGCAAAATCTGGCGCAGCGTTTGCTCGGTTTGTTGTGGCTGAAAACCACGCAAACCGTCATTGCCGCCCAGTTCAACCAGCACCCAACGCGGCTGATGCTGTTTCAGCAGAGCCGGAAGGCGCGCCAGCCCTTGTTGCGAGGTGTCGCCGCTGATGCTGGCATTGACTACCGACGTTTTACTCTGCCACTTATCATTCAACAAGGCAGGCCAGGCCGCGCTGGCAGACATTCGATACCCGGCGCTCAGGCTATCACCCAGAATCAATAACGTGTCCGCTGCGGCGGCACGGAAGGTTAACAGGACCAGGAACAGGAAGGGCAAATGCCAGCGGAAAACATTGTTGAAGTTCATCATCTTAAGAAGTCCGTCGGTCAGGGGGAGCATGAACTCTCCATCCTCACCGGAGTTGAGCTGGTTGTCAAACGTGGCGAGACCATCGCACTGGTGGGTGAGTCGGGATCGGGTAAGTCAACCTTGCTGGCGATCCTCGCCGGGCTGGATGACGGCAGCAGTGGCGAAGTGAGTCTGGTGGGACAACCGCTACATAATATGGACGAAGAAGCGCGGGCAAAGTTGCGCGCGAAGCACGTAGGCTTTGTTTTTCAGTCATTTATGTTAATTCCTACCCTTAACGCGCTGGAAAACGTCGAGCTTCCGGCGCTGCTGCGCGGTGAGAGTAGCGCGGAAAGTCGTAACGGAGCGAAAGCGTTGCTCGAACAGTTAGGGCTGGGTAAACGTCTGGATCATCTTCCGGCACAGCTTTCCGGCGGTGAACAGCAACGAGTGGCGCTGGCACGAGCCTTTAACGGTCGACCTGATGTGCTGTTTGCCGACGAACCCACCGGCAACCTTGACCGCCAGACGGGCGATAAAATTGCCGACCTGCTGTTTTCCCTCAACCGTGAACATGGCACCACGTTGATTATGGTGACCCACGACCTGCAACTGGCGGCACGCTGCGACCGCTGCTTACGGCTGGTGAACGGGCAGTTGCAGGAGGAAGCATGATTGCACGTTGGTTCTGGCGCGAATGGCGCTCGCCGTCGCTATTAATTGTCTGGCTGGCGCTAAGCCTGGCGGTGGCCTGCGTGCTGGCGCTGGGCAATATCAGCGATCGCATGGAGAAAGGTTTAAGCCAGCAAAGCCGGGAGTTTATGGCGGGCGATCGGGCGTTGCGCAGTTCGCGCGAAGTGCCGCAAGCGTGGCTGGAGGAAGCGCAAAAGCGCGGCCTGAAAGTTGGCAAGCAGCTGACTTTCGCCACCATGACCTTTGCAGGCGACACACCGCAGCTGGCGAACGTCAAGGCGGTGGATGATATCTACCCGATGTATGGCGATCTGCAAACCAATCCCCCTGGCCTGAAACCGCAGGCGGGCAGCGTATTGCTGGCCCCACGCCTGATGGCACTGCTTAACCTGAAAACGGGCGACACCATTGACGTGGGCGATGCCACCTTGCGGATTGCCGGAGAAGTGATTCAGGAACCGGATTCCGGTTTTAACCCCTTCCAGATGGCTCCGCGTCTGATGATGAATCTGGCGGATGTCGATAAAACCGGAGCCGTGCAGCCGGGGAGTCGGGTCACCTGGCGTTATAAATTCGGCGGCAACGAGAACCAGCTCGACGGCTATGAGAAATGGTTGTTACCCCAGCTTAAACCCGAACAACGCTGGTACGGTCTGGAACAGGACGAAGGCGCGCTGGGGCGATCGATGGAACGCTCGCAGCAGTTCCTGCTGCTTTCGGCGCTTCTGACCTTGCTGCTAGCAGTGGCAGCGGTCGCGGTGGCGATGAATCATTACTGTCGCAGTCGCTACGACTTGGTGGCGATCCTCAAGACGCTGGGGGCAGGGCGAGCGCAACTGCGTAAGCTAATCGTCGGTCAGTGGTTGATGGTGCTGACGCTTTCAGCCGTTACCGGTGGGGCGATAGGCCTGTTGTTCGAAAACGTGTTGATGGTGCTGCTCAAGCCCGTTCTGCCTGCTGCACTACCGCCAGCCAGCCTCTGGCCGTGGCTATGGGCGCTGGGCACCATGACGGTTATCTCGCTGCTGGTGGGGCTACGACCATACCGCTTGTTGCTGGCAACGCAGCCTTTACGCGTATTACGTAATGATGTGGTCGCGAACGTCTGGCCGCTGAAGTTTTATCTGCCGATTGTCAGTGTGGTGGTTGTGCTGCTGCTCGCCGGATTAATGGGTGGCAGCATGCTGCTCTGGGCGGTGCTGGCGGGCGCGGTAGTACTGGCTTTGCTGTGCGGCGTGCTGGGCTGGATGCTGCTGAATGTACTTCGCCGCCTGACGCTAAAATCGCTACCTCTGCGTCTGGCGGTCAGCCGCCTGTTACGTCAGCCGTGGGCGACGTTAAGCCAGCTTTCGGCGTTTTCGCTCTCCTTTATGCTGTTGGCGTTACTGCTGGTGTTGCGTGGCGATCTGCTCGATCGCTGGCAACAGCAGCTACCGCCAGAAAGCCCGAACTACTTTTTAATCAACATCGCCACAGAACAGGTTACACCGCTAAAAACGTTCCTCGCGGAACATCAGATAGTCCCGGAATCATTTTATCCGGTGGTGCGGGCGCGACTGACGGCGATTAACGACAAGCCGACAGAAGGCAATGAAGATGAGGCGCTTAACCGCGAACTCAATCTTACCTGGCAAAATACGCGGCCCGATCATAATCCGATTGTCGCCGGTAACTGGCCGCCAAAAGCCGATGAAGTGTCGATGGAAGAGGGGCTGGCGAAACGCTTAAACGTTGCCCTCGGTGATACTGTGACTTTTATGGGCGATACCCAGGAGTTCCGCGCTAAAGTGACCAGCCTTCGCAAAGTGGACTGGGAAAGTCTGCGGCCTAATTTCTATTTTATTTTCCCTGAAGGGGCATTAGACGGGCAACCGCAGAGCTGGCTTACCAGTTTCCGCTGGGAGAATGGCAACGGCATGTTGACGCAACTCAACCGCCAGTTCCCTACCATTAGCCTGTTAGACATTGGCGCGATTTTAAAACAGGTCGGTCAGGTGCTGGAGCAGGTAAGTCGGGCGCTGGAAGTGATGGTGGTGCTGGTCACCGCCTGCGGTATGTTGCTGTTGCTGGCACAGGTGCAGGTGGGAATGCGTCAGCGTCATCAGGAGCTGGTGGTGTGGCGCACACTCGGTGCGGGGAAAAAACTACTGCGCACGACATTGTGGTGTGAGTTCGCCATGATCGGGTTTGTTTCTGGCCTGGTGGCCGCAATTGGTGCGGAAACGGCGCTGGCAGTGTTGCAGGCGAAAGTGTTTGATTTCCCGTGGGAGCCAGACTGGCGATTGTGGATTGTGCTGCCGTGCAGCGGTGCACTGCTGCTGTCGCTTTGCGGCGGCTGGCTGGGTGCGCGACTGGTTAAGGGTAAGGCGCTGTTCAGGCAGTTTGTGGGGTGATGACAGTCGTTAGATTGCCTGATGCGCTACGCTTATCAGGCCTACGAGGATCGTGCAATATATTGATTTTGCAAGATTGTGTAGGCCGGATAAGGCGTTTACGCCGCATCTGGCAGTTGTGCGCCGATGCCAGATGCGACGCAGGCGCGTCTTATCATGCCTACGAAACAGCACTCACCTGTAGGCTGGATAAGGCGTTCACGCCGCATCCGGCATGAACAGCGTGCACAGAATCCCCCATCACTGCGCCTTAATCCATTCCGCCACTTCCGCCCACTCACCGCGAAAGACAACTTTTTCCGCTTTTTTCTCAAGCTGATAGCGATACATCGGGTCGTAATATTCTTCAAGTAATGGCACTAGCCAGGCCAGATGACCGTCGGTGCTGCCGGTGGTGAGTTGCGTTGTCAGTGCTGCATCCAGCCTTGCAGCCAGTTCGTTATATCGCTGTAGCCCCAGCCGACGCTTAATAGCCGAAAGTCCGTGATGCAGGTATTCGCAATATTCCTGCCAGCCCTGTTCGTCGCCGTACGCGTGGGTAAAATCATGATGCATACGCAAGAAATACTCTTCGTTCAGGCGCTCAAGACGGATCTCAAACGGATCTTCTACCACCGCAATCGCCGCCTGAGTCATTCGCTCGCGCAGGCATTCCGGCAGGTGATTCGAACCGATCATCCGGCTTTCGTCTTCCAGCACCCACAGGCGCAAATCCTGACGGGCGTCGGTTTTTAGCATTTCGGCAGCCAGCATGTTTTCAAAACTCGCCTGGCTAAGTTGTGGTTGTAAGGTGCGACCAAACGCCGAACCGCGATGACGCGCCAACCCTTCCAGATCAACACCGTTCGGCTGTTGCTGCACTAACAGCGTTTTACCGCTGCCGGTACAACCGCCAATCAGCACGATCGGTTTTTGTGCCAGTTCAATAGTCGCCTGAATCGCGGTCTGGCGCAGTGCCTTATAACCGCCTTCCACCAGCGGATAATCAATCCCCGCGTCATGCAGCCAGCGTTGCACAATATGCGAGCGCTGACCGCCACGGGCGCAGCAGAGAATACCGTGCGGATTTTGCAGGCACGCTGCCCGCCAGGCGTCTATACGCTGCTGACGAATTTCACCCGCCACCAGTTTATGCCCCAGCGCCAGCGCCGCGTCTGACCCTTGCTGTTTATAGCAGGTGCCAACGGCGGCGCGTTCATCGTTATTCATTAACGGCAGATTGATAGCGGCGGGCATTGCGCCTTGCTCAAACTCGATAGGGGCGCGAACATCAATAATGGGCGTATCAGCAATCAGCAGGGCACGATAGTCCTGTTCCGTGTGTCTCTCTTGCATAGTTAAAAGTGAACCTCAAATCAGCTTGCGCGCTATTTTACGCGCCAACGCGCAAGGAAACTTGATTTTTAACTGCGTGGGTTGCCGAAAATTTCTAAAAATCCGCTGATTTCCGGCCTGCGTTGGGTAAACAAGGTCACAATATCTTCTACCGCTTTGCCGCTGCCAAATTTGCGCCATGCCAGACTCAATGGCGAAGGAGGGCGCATCGTTGGGATTACCCGGCTGACCAGTTGTTGATTATCGATCATTGACTGGCAAAGTGATTTTGGCAAAAAACCAATGCCAACGCCCGCCAGATGGGCGGCGATTTTCGTTTCCATATCAGGAACAATAATCTCTTTTTGCCCTGGCAATCGCCAGGCGACGCGTTTGGTTAAGGTGCGGGCGCTGTCTTCAATATTGACCGCCGGAAAGCGCCGCAACTGCGCTTCTGTTAGCGGCTCTTCAACGTTCGCCAGCGGATGATCCGCCGCCATGACAAAGCGCCATTGCACCGATCCTAAGGGATCAAGACTAAAGGTATTTGCCAGCGCCTCGGTTCCCGTGACGCCGATAGCCAGTGAAAAACCTTCGTATAATAGCGAATCCCAGACGCCCATATAGATTTGTCGGGAGATGTGAAACTGGGTAAAGGGGTAACGTTCATTCAGCCACGCCAGCAGTTGGGCGACGGCCTGGGGGTTATAGAGCAGGTTGTTGATGACAATATTTACCTGGCGTTCCACGCCATCATTCACCTGTTGCAGCTCGCTGGGCATACTTTCCAGCCAGCTCAGCCAGTCTCTGGCCTGGGAAAGTAGATGCTCGCCAGCCGCTGTCAACGTCACGCTGCGAGTCGTGCGGAAAAAGAGCGCTACTCCGGTATTCTCTTCCAGAAGTTTAATGCGATAACTGATCGTCGCCGTGGTTTTACATAATCGTTCTGCCGCTTTTGAAAAACTTCCTGTTTCAGCAACCGCAATGAAAGTCCGCAAGGTTTCTGGATCGAACATCTTCAGGTATCCCCTTTTAAATCCGCAAGTTGCGTGATTTTCTTATCCTCTGATTTATCAGTATTTTTACATGATAACCCTGTTCAATTTGTGGACTAAATCTAGTTTTGGAAAAATATTCCAACTTTTGTATTGATGTTGTTCTCTTAAGGTTTTAGATTGCCTGTTATTGAAACCAAGCTGACCGGTCGGCGGTGGTTGAACGGAATTATGTTACAAGGACAAAAAGATGAAACTTCAGGTATTACCGTTAAGTCAGGAAGCCTTTAGTGCTTATGGCGACGTAATCGAAACGCAGCAACGGGATTTTTTCCATATTAACAATGGCCTGGTGGAGCGTTACCACGATTTGGCGCTGGTTGAGATTCTTGAGCAAGACCGTACGCTTATCAGCATTAACCGCGCGCAACCGGCGAATCTGCCGCTGACCATTCACGAACTCGAACGTCATCCGCTGGGCACTCAGGCCTTTATCCCGATGAAAGGTGAAGTGTTTGTGGTGGTCGTGGCGTTAGGCGACGACAAACCAGACCTGTCAACTCTGCGGGCGTTTATTACCAACGGCGAACAGGGGGTGAATTACCATCGTAACGTCTGGCATCATCCACTTTTCGCCTGGCAGCGCGTCACCGATTTCTTGACCATCGATCGCGGCGGCAGTGACAACTGTGATGTTGAAAGTATTCCTGAACAGGAACTCTGTTTTGCGTGACGCCTGCAACCGACTTGCATAAGATAAACTAATTGTTCATTGTTTATGCTCACTTGTAGGTCGGAGTTAACGTAGGTATGACGGAAGTTAGACGGCGCGGCAGGCCAGGACAGGCGGAGCCTGTGGCACAGAAGGGCGCACAGGCGTTAGAGCGGGGAATTGCGATTCTGCAATATCTGGAAAAAAGTGGGGGAAGTTCATCGGTTAGCGATATTTCTCTCAATCTGGATTTGCCGCTCTCCACGACCTTTCGCTTGCTGAAGGTTTTACAGGCAGCGGATTTTGTCTATCAGGACAGTCAGTTAGGCTGGTGGCATATAGGATTAGGTGTCTTTAACGTCGGTGCGGCGTACATCCATAACCGCGATGTCCTCTCCGTCGCCGGGCCGTTTATGCGCCGCCTGATGTTACTTTCCGGCGAAACGGTCAATGTCGCGATCCGTAACGGCAATGAAGCAGTATTAATTGGTCAGTTAGAGTGTAAATCGATGGTCAGGATGTGTGCGCCACTGGGCAGTCGTCTGCCGCTGCATGCTTCCGGTGCGGGCAAGGCGTTGCTTTATCCGCTGGCGGAAGAGGAGTTGATGAGCATCATTCTGCAAACCGGTTTGCAGCAGTTTACGCCAACTACGCTTGTGGATATGCCCACCTTGCTGAAGGACCTGGAACAAGCGCGTGAACTGGGCTATACCGTAGATAAAGAAGAGCATGTTGTAGGTCTGAATTGCATAGCTTCAGCAATTTACGATGATGTCGGTAGCGTTGTTGCCGCTATCTCCATCTCCGGGCCTTCATCAAGACTGACAGAAGATCGTTTTGTCAGTCAGGGTGAGCTGGTCAGAGACACCGCCCGCGATATCAGCACGGCGTTGGGACTGAAAGCACATCCATAGTGTCTGTCGCATCCCGCTCTGCGGAGCGGGTTTTTTTGACAAAATTTGAAAGTTGGAAAATTTTTCCAATTAATAGAGGTAGGAATAAAATGGCAAAAATGAGAGCCGTTGACGCGGCAATGTATGTGCTGGAGAAAGAAGGTATCATCACCGCCTTCGGCGTTCCGGGAGCTGCAATCAATCCGTTCTACTCAGCGATGCGTAAGCACGGCGGTATTCGTCACATTCTGGCGCGTCATGTGGAAGGTGCTTCGCACATGGCGGAAGGTTATACCCGCGCAACGGCAGGGAATATCGGCGTATGTCTGGGGACTTCCGGTCCTGCGGGCACGGACATGATCACCGCGCTCTATTCTGCTTCTGCTGATTCCATTCCTATTCTGTGTATTACCGGCCAGGCTCCGCGCGCCCGTCTGCATAAAGAAGATTTCCAGGCCGTTGATATTGAAGCAATTGCTAAACCGGTCAGCAAAATGGCGGTTACAGTTCGTGAAGCGGCGCTGGTGCCTCGTGTGCTGCAACAGGCGTTTCACCTGATGCGTTCTGGTCGCCCGGGTCCGGTACTGGTGGATTTACCGTTCGACGTTCAGGTTGCGGAAATCGAGTTTGATCCTGACATGTACGAACCGCTGCCGGTCTACAAACCTGCTGCCAGCCGTATGCAGATCGAAAAAGCTGTAGAAATGTTAATTCAGGCCGAACGTCCGGTGATTGTTGCCGGGGGCGGGGTAATCAATGCTGACGCTGCTGCACTGTTACAACAGTTTGCTGAACTGACCAGCGTTCCGGTGATCCCAACGCTGATGGGCTGGGGCTGTATCCCGGACGATCATGAACTGATGGCCGGGATGGTGGGTCTGCAAACCGCGCATCGTTACGGTAACGCAACGTTGCTGGCGTCCGACATGGTGTTTGGTATCGGTAACCGTTTTGCTAACCGTCATACCGGTTCGGTAGAGAAATACACCGAAGGGCGCAAAATCGTTCATATCGATATTGAGCCGACGCAAATTGGCCGCGTGCTGTGTCCGGATCTCGGCATTGTCTCTGATGCTAAAGCGGCGCTGACGCTGCTGGTTGAAGTGGCGCAGGAGATGCAAAAAGCGGGTCGTCTGCCGTGTCGTAAAGAATGGGTCGCCGACTGCCAGCAGCGCAAACGCACTTTGCTGCGCAAAACCCACTTCGACAATGTGCCGGTGAAACCGCAGCGCGTGTATGAAGAGATGAACAAAGCCTTTGGTCGCGATGTTTGTTATGTCACCACCATTGGCCTGTCACAAATCGCTGCGGCACAAATGCTGCATGTCTTTAAAGACCGCCACTGGATCAACTGTGGGCAGGCAGGCCCGCTGGGCTGGACCATTCCGGCGGCGCTGGGGGTTTGTGCCGCTGATCCAGAGCGCAAAGTGGTGGCGATTTCCGGTGACTTCGACTTCCAGTTCCTGATTGAAGAATTGGCCGTTGGCGCACAGTTCAACATTCCGTACATCCATGTACTGGTCAATAACGCCTATCTGGGGCTGATTCGCCAGTCGCAGCGCGCGTTTGATATGGATTACTGCGTACAGCTCGCGTTCGAAAATATTAACTCCAGTGAAGTGAACGGTTACGGCGTCGACCACGTAAAAGTAGCGGAAGGTTTAGGTTGTAAAGCAATTCGCGTTTTCAAACCGGAAGATATTGCACCAGCCTTTGAACAGGCGAAAGTCTTAATGGCGCAATATCGGGTACCGGTAGTCGTGGAAGTTATTCTCGAGCGTGTGACTAATATTTCGATGGGCAGTGAACTGGATAACGTCATGGAATTTGAAGATATCGCCGATAACGCAGCGGATGCACCGACTGAAACCTGTTTCATGCACTATGAATAAGGGAGATAAATAATGTTACGTTTCTCTGCTAATTTATCGATGTTATTTGGTGAATATGATTTTCTCGCCCGTTTTGAGAAAGCTGCGCAGTGTGGTTTTCGCGGCGTTGAATTTATGTTCCCTTATGACTACGACATTGAAGAATTAAAACAGGTGCTGGCGAGTAATAAACTCGAACATACGCTGCACAATTTACCGGCAGGTGACTGGGCGGCGGGCGAGCGGGGTATTGCCTGTATTCCTGGCCGTGAAGAAGAGTTTCGGGATGGCGTAGCAGCAGCGATTCGTTATGCTCGTGCTCTGGGTAATAAAAAAATTAACTGTCTGGTCGGTAAAACGCCGACTGGTTTCAGCAGTGAACAGATTCACACAACGCTTGTAGAAAACCTGCGTTATGCTGCGAATATGCTGATGAAAGAAGATATTTTATTACTGATTGAACCTATTAACCATTTTGATATTCCTGGTTTCCATCTCACCGGAACCCGGCAGGCACTGAAACTGATTGACGATGTTGGTTGCTGCAATTTGAAAATTCAGTATGACATTTATCACATGCAGCGGATGGAAGGTGAATTAACTAATACCATGACTCAGTGGGCCGATAAAATTGGTCACCTGCAAATTGCTGATAATCCGCATCGCGGCGAACCGGGAACCGGAGAAATTAATTACGAATATCTCTTTACGGTAATTGAAAATTCTGACTACAACGGTTGGGTTGGCTGTGAATATAAACCCCAAACCACCACGGAAGCCGGTTTACGCTGGATGGATCCGTACCGTTAAAACGTAACGCTATTCAGACAATGCTTTTTTAGGCCGTTAAGTTGGCTGGGGATCGTGTTGTCTGAATTCAGGAAAAGCGAAATTTAAAAGAGGTTAATTATGAAACTGGGATTTATTGGCTTAGGCATTATGGGTACACCGATGGCCATTAATCTGGCGCGAGCCGGTCATCAACTGCATGTCACAACCATTGGTCCGGTTGCTGATGAATTACTGTCACTGGGTGCCGTCAGTGTTGAAACTGCGCGCCAGGTAACGGAAGCATCGGACATCATTTTTATTATGGTGCCGGATACGCCACAGGTTGAAGACGTTCTGTTTGGTGAAAATGGTTGTACCAAAGCCTCGCTGAAGGGCAAAACCATTGTTGATATGAGCTCCATTTCCCCGATTGAAACTAAACGTTTCGCTCGTCAGGTGAATGAACTGGGCGGCGATTATCTCGATGCGCCAGTCTCCGGCGGTGAAATCGGCGCGCGTGAAGGGACGTTGTCGATTATGGTTGGCGGTGACGAAGCGGTATTTGAACGTGTTAAACCGCTGTTTGAACTGCTCGGTAAAAATATCACCCTCGTGGGCGGTAACGGCGACGGTCAAACCTGCAAAGTGGCAAATCAGATTATCGTGGCGCTCAATATTGAAGCGGTTTCTGAAGCCCTGCTATTTGCTTCAAAAGCCGGAGCGGATCCGGTACGTGTGCGCCAGGCGCTGATGGGCGGCTTTGCTTCCTCACGTATTCTGGAAGTTCACGGTGAGCGCATGATTAAACGCACCTTTAATCCAGGTTTCAAAATTGCGCTGCACCAGAAAGATCTCAACCTGGCACTGCAAAGTGCGAAAGCACTGGCGCTGAACCTGCCAAACACCGCGACCTGCCAGGAATTGTTTAATACCTGTGCGGCAAACGGTGGCAGCCAGTTGGATCACTCTGCATTAGTGCAGGCGCTGGAATTAATGGCTAACCATAAACTGGCCTGATACCCGCAATAAAAATGGCCGATATCAGAAAATGAATCGGCCAGCAATATTAAAAAAAGAAAGCAGCCAAAGATGTTGCTTCAGTATTAAAAATAATATTTTTATTTTATTTGTTCCTCATAGCTAGATTAAAACAACGTTATTCGATACGTGAAATTAAGAGGGATTTATGGAACATCAGAGAAAACTATTCCAGCAACGCGGCTATAGCGAAGATCTACTGCCGAAAACGCAAAGTCAGCGGACCTGGAAAACATTTAACTATTTTACCTTATGGATGGGTTCGGTTCATAACGTTCCCAATTATGTGATGGTTGGCGGCTTTTTTATTCTCGGCTTGTCTACCTTTAGTATTATGCTGGCAATTATCCTCAGTGCCTTTTTCATTGCCGCGGTAATGGTATTAAACGGTGCTGCGGGCAGTAAATACGGCGTACCGTTTGCCATGATCCTGCGTGCTTCTTACGGCGTACGTGGCGCACTGTTTCCCGGATTATTAAGAGGCGGTATTGCTGCCATTATGTGGTTTGGCCTGCAATGTTACGCGGGGTCACTGGCCTGCTTGATTCTGATTGGCAAAATCTGGCCGGGATTTTTGACTCTCGGTGGCGATTTCACGCTGTTAGGCCTTTCTCTACCGGGATTAATTACTTTTTTACTCTTCTGGCTGGTTAACGTTGGTATTGGTTTTGGCGGCGGAAAAGTTTTAAATAAATTCACTGCCATTCTTAACCCGTGCATCTATATCGTTTTCGGCGGTATGGCGATTTGGGCGATTTCGCTGGTCGGGATCGGTCCAATCTTTGACTACATTCCGGGCGGTATTCAGAAAGCAGAAAACAGTGGCTTCCTGTTTCTGGTGGTGATAAACGCGGTGGTTGCGGTCTGGGCGGCACCGGCGGTGAGCGCATCCGACTTTACGCAAAACGCCCACTCGTTTCGTGAGCAGGCGCTGGGGCAAACGCTGGGTTTAGTTGTGGCCTATATTCTGTTTGCGGTCGCCGGGGTATGTATTATTGCCGGAGCCAGTATTCATTACGGCGCTGACACCTGGAACGTGCTGGATATTGTTCAGCGTTGGGACAGCCTGTTCGCCTCGTTCTTTGCGGTACTGGTTATTCTGATGACGACTATCTCTACTAACGCCACCGGTAATATTATTCCGGCTGGTTATCAGATTGCCGCCATTGCACCGACGAAACTGACCTATAAAAACGGCGTACTGATTGCCAGTATTATCAGCCTGCTGATCTGCCCGTGGAAATTAATGGAAAATCAGGACAGTATTTATCTGTTCCTCGATATTATCGGCGGAATGCTTGGTCCGGTAATTGGTGTGATGATGGCGCATTATTTTGTGGTGATGCGTGGGCAAATTAATCTTGATGAACTGTACACCGCACCTGGCGATTATAAATATTACGATAACGGTTTTAACCTCACCGCGTTTTCAGTAACTCTGGTGGCCGTTATTTTATCTCTTGGCGGTAAGTTTATTCCCTTTATGGAACCGTTATCACGTGTTTCATGGTTTGTCGGCGTCATCGTCGCCTTTGCGGCCTACGCCTTATTAAAGAAACGTACAACAGCAGAAAAAACAGGAGAACAAAAAACCATAGGTTAATTAATCACGATATTGAACATTGAGTTAAAAACCAATCTGTATTTTACAAGGAGTTTGTTATGTCTTTTGATTTAATCATTAAAAACGGCACCGTTATTTTAGAAAACGAAGCTCGCGTTGTAGATATCGCCGTTAAAGACGGAAAAATTGCTGCTATCGGCCAGGATCTGGGCGATGCAAAAGACGTTATGGATGCGTCTGGTCTGGTGGTTTCGCCGGGCATGGTTGATGCGCACACCCATATTTCTGAACCGGGTCGCAGCCACTGGGAAGGTTATGAAACCGGTACTCGCGCAGCAGCAAAAGGTGGTATCACCACCATGATCGAAATGCCGCTCAACCAGCTGCCTGCAACGGTTGACCGCGCCTCAATTGAACTGAAGTTCGATGCCGCTAAAGGAAAGCTGACTATCGATGCGGCACAACTCGGTGGCCTGGTGTCTTACAACATTGACCGTCTGCATGAGCTGGATGAAGTGGGTGTTGTCGGTTTCAAATGCTTCGTTGCGACCTGTGGCGATCGCGGTATCGACAACGACTTCCGTGACGTCAATGACTGGCAATTCTTCAAAGGCGCGCAGAAGCTGGGTGAACTAGGCCAGCCGGTGCTGGTGCACTGCGAAAACGCGCTGATCTGTGACGCACTGGGCGAAGAAGCGAAGCGTGAAGGTCGCGTAACTGCCCATGACTATGTGGCTTCGCGTCCGGTATTTACCGAAGTGGAAGCGATTCGCCGCGTACTGTACCTGGCGAAAGTCGCTGGTTGCCGTCTGCACGTTTGCCACGTCAGCAGCCCGGAAGGTGTTGAGGAAGTGACTCGTGCACGTCAGGAAGGTCAGGATGTTACTTGTGAATCCTGCCCGCATTACTTTGTGCTGGATACCGATCAGTTCGAAGAAATCGGTACTCTGGCGAAGTGTTCACCGCCGATCCGCGATCTGGAAAACCAGAAAGGCATGTGGGAAAAACTGTTTAACGGTGAAATAGACTGCCTGGTTTCCGACCACTCTCCATGCCCGCCGGAAATGAAAGCCGGTAACATCATGAAAGCGTGGGGCGGTATCGCTGGTCTGCAAAGCTGCATGGACGTGATGTTCGATGAAGCGGTACAGAAACGCGGAATGTCTCTGCCAATGTTCGGCAAATTAATGGCGACTAACGCAGCAGATATTTTCGGTCTGCAGCAAAAAGGCCGTATCGCCCCAGGAAAAGATGCCGACTTCGTCTTCATTCAGCCGAATAGCAGCTATGTTCTTACCAATGACGCTCTGGAATATCGCCACAAAGTCAGCCCGTATGTTGGCCGTACTATTGGCGCGCGTATCACGAAAACCATCTTACGTGGTGATGTGATTTACGATATCGAACAGGGCTTCCCTGTTGCGCCGAAAGGTCAATTTATCCTTAAACATCAGCAGTAATCTGGCCCTGCAATGCCCGTCCTTGTGGCGGGCATTCTCCGGTTAAGGTGTGTTTATGTTCAATTTTGCAGTGGGCCGCGAAAGCCTATTATCAGGATTTCAGTGGTTTTTCTTTATTTTTTGCAACACGGTTGTGGTTCCTCCTACGCTACTTTCTGCTTTTCAGTTGCCGCAAAGTAGCCTGCTTACGCTCACGCAATATGCTTTTCTTGCTACCGCACTGGCCTGCTTCGCTCAGGCGTTCTGTGGTCATCGTCGCGCTATTATGGAGGGGCCGGGCGGCCTGTGGTGGGGAACCATCCTGACTATCACCCTTGGCGAAGCATCGCGCGGGACACCGATCAACGATATCGCTACCAGTCTGGCGGTGGGGATTGCGCTCTCCGGCGTGCTGACGATGTTGATTGGTTTTAGCGGATTAGGCCATCGCCTGGCACGGTTATTTACGCCGTCTGTGATGGTCTTGTTTATGTTGATGCTGGGTGCGCAACTGACCACTATCTTTTTCAAAGGTATGCTCGGGCTGCCGTTTGGCATAGCCGACCCGAATTTTAAAATTCAATTACCGCCGTTCGCGCTCTCGGTGGCGGTGATGTGCCTGGTACTGGCGATGATTATTTTCCTGCCACAACGTTTTGCCCGTTACGGCCTGCTGGTCGGTACAATAACCGGCTGGTTGTTGTGGTACTTTTGCTTTCCTTCTTCGCATTCGCTCTCCGGTGAGTTGCACTGGCAGTGGTTCCCGCTCGGCAGTGGCGGTGCTTTGTCGCCGGGGATTATTCTGACGGCGGTGATTACAGGTCTGGTAAATATCAGCAATACCTACGGTGCGATTCGGGGCACGGATGTTTTTTATCCGCAGCAGGGCGCGGGGAATACGCGTTATCGTCGCAGCTTTGTGGCGACCGGATTTATGACACTGATAACCGTGCCGCTGGCAGTAATTCCATTTTCACCGTTTGTTTCATCCATTGGTTTATTAACCCAGACTGGCGATTACACGCGGCGTTCGTTTATTTATGGCAGCGTTATTTGCCTGCTGGTGGCACTGGTTCCGGCACTCACGCGACTGTTTTGCAGTATCCCTTTACCCGTGAGTAGCGCGGTCATGCTGGTTTCTTATCTGCCTTTACTCTTTTCCGCGCTGGTGTTTAGCCAGCAAATAACGTTTACCGCTCGCAATATTTATCGACTCGCATTGCCGTTATTTGTCGGCATATTTTTAATGGCATTACCGCCTGTGTATCTGCAAGACCTTCCATTAACGCTTCGTCCTCTGCTCAGTAACGGCTTACTGGTCGGAATTTTACTGGCTGTTCTTATGGATAATCTTATTCCGTGGGAACGCATCGAATAATTTGTTGAAAAAGGATTGATAATGAAGATTGTCATTGCGCCAGACTCTTTTAAAGAGAGCTTAAGTGCAGAAAAATGTTGTCAGGCAATTAAAGCCGGGTTTTCGACCCTCTTTCCCGATGCGCACTATATCTGTTTGCCGATAGCGGATGGCGGCGAAGGGACGGTGGAGGCGATGGTCGCCGCGACGGACGGTAACATCGTGAAGCTTGAAGTCTGTGGACCGATGGGCGAAACAGTGAATGCTTTTTATGGCCTTACCGGCGACGGGAAAACGGCAGTGATTGAGATGGCGGCAGCAAGTGGCCTGATGCTGGTCGCGCCTGAAAAGCGTAATCCGTTGCTGGCCTCCAGTTTTGGTACGGGGGAGTTAATTCGCCATGCGCTGGATAACGGCATTCGCCATATTATTCTCGGCATTGGCGGCAGTGCGACGGTCGACGGCGGTATGGGCATGGCGCAGGCGCTCGGTGTGCGTTTCCTTGATGCCGACGGTCAGCCGCTGGCGGCTAACGGCGGCAATTTAGCGCGCGTGGCAAGTATTGAGATGAATGAATGCGATCCGCGTCTGGCGAACTGTCATATTGAAGTCGCATGTGATGTTGATAACCCGCTGGTAGGGGCACGCGGCGCGGCGGCGGTGTTTGGCCCGCAAAAAGGGGCAACGCCGGAGATGGTCGAAGAGTTGGAACAGGGGCTGCAAAATTACGCCCGTGTTTTACAACAGCTAACTGAAATCAACGTCTGCCAGATGGCGGGTGGTGGCGCGGCGGGCGGTATGGGCATTGCGGCGGCGGTATTCCTCAATGCGGATATTAAACCGGGTATTGAGATTGTGTTGAATGCGGTCAATCTTGCGCAGGCAGTGCAGGGTGCAGCACTGGTGATCACCGGGGAAGGGCGCATCGACTCGCAAACGGCAGGCGGTAAAGCGCCGCTGGGTGTGGCATCGGTGGCGAAGCAGTTTAATGTCCCGGTGATTGGGATTGCTGGCGTATTGGGTGATGGCGTGGAAGTGGTGCACCAGTACGGCATTGACGCGGTGTTCAGCATTTTGCCACGTCTGGCACCTTTAGCCGAAGTGCTCGCCAGCGGTGAAACCAATCTCTTCAACAGCGCACGAAATATTGCCTGCGCCATTAAAATAGGTCAGGGAATTAAAAACTGACTATTACCTTTAAAGCGGATGCGATTTATATCGCATCCGTTTTTTACCTGAATTTACCGCAAAAAAAGCCACGGAATAAACCGTGGCAAAATCCAACATAGCTAAAAATAATCAGGCGAGTGGTATGACTTAAATCTCTACGTCGCGGTTGCAATCTTTCGAGTAAATATAGCTGAACGCTTCACCACGCCCTACGCCATAACCAGCCTGTAAGGAATAAGCGCCCATAAAGATGTAATCGCCTTTTTTCACCGGGATCCAGTTATTGTCGAGGTTATAAACCCCCTGACCGGAAAGAATATAGGCACCGTGTTCCTGGACGTGAGTTTCGATATAACCGTGGCTGGCACCTGGCGCAAAAGAGAGGATATGCATGTTCATATCAAAACCTAACTCTTTGGGCAGAAAATCCAGCAGAATAACATCGTCCATGCCTTCATAATGAATGCGTTCCAGTTCGCTGGCATTGCCAGAAACCAGCCACGGCGCATGGCCTTCTACCGGAACATAGCGACGCTTATATAAAAAGATTTGGCTGTCTTCGGCCTGGACGTTAACAAACGTCATTAAGGAGCCTGGCGGGCAATAAAGATAGCCACCTTCGCTTAAGGCAAATGTTTTCCCTTCGGCTTTGGCAGTGATATTTCCAGAGATCACATACAGGAACGTTTCAATGCCTTCGCCACCGAAGCCCTGTTGGTTGCCGCCGTTTTGATGCAGTGTGACCAGATAATCAACAAAAGAGGCACCCAGTTTTGGCGTGGAGAGGATTGTCGCGTCACAATTTTCAAAGCCCGGAATAATATTTTTTACCAGGCCGTCCGGGGTTAACAGCGCGAAATTACCGTGTTTCACAATCGCACGGTTAGCCAGTAAATCATCGCGGTAACCGGTGACGTTATTTAAATATCCCATTTATAACTCCTTATTTCTGCCAGGCAAGTTGATAAAGCATGAGTGCCAACGTTTTGACCCCTTCGGCAAGGTCGGTAATATTGGTGCGTTCCGCCGGGTTATGACTGATCCCGTTGATGCTGGGAATGAAAATCATGCAGGTCGGCACGCGAGGCGCGAAAATTTGCGCGTCGTGTCCGGCACCACTGTGCATTACCCGGTAGTTCTGTTTTTCACTTTCACACAATTCTGTCAGGGTGGCGACCAGCTCCTTATTCATCGGCACGGGTTCTTCGTCCATCCATAAATCGATATCAATACCAATATCCATTTCATCGCAAATCGCCCGCATGTCGTTTTCTAACTGTTGGGTGAAATTGCGCAGCACGGCGGCGTCGGTATGACGACAATCAATGGTGAACGTGGTTTTACCCGGCACCACATTCACCGTATTCGGGCGCGGCTCCACCTTACCAAAGGTCAGCACCAGCGGGTCGCCCATCTTTTTCGCTTTTTCGATCGACTGATGGCAAATGCGACTGAAAGCGTAAACCGTATCACGACGATAACCCATCGGCGTGGTGCCTGCATGGTTTGATTCGCCATTCAGCGTCACCGTATAGCGACGTTGCCCGACAATTGCATTCACCACGCCAATTGACTGCCCATTACTTTCCAGCACACAGCCCTGTTCGATATGCAGTTCGACAAAGGCTTTAATATCCTGACGCGGAGTTAGTGGGGCGTTCGGCAGAGTAAATCCGCAAGCCTTCATCGCATCGACAAAACTATTTCCTTTGGCATCACAGATATTCCGCACGTCGTCAGGATTCGCCAGCCCAAAGATATTTTTACTGCCCCAGAAGACATACGGGAAGCGGCTGCCTTCTTCTTCTGCCATCGCCACCACTTCGACCGTACGTAACGGCGCGCCGTATTGCGTTTTCAGCCGGTCAATTGCCAGCCACGCCGCCAGCGCACCGAATTGCCCGTCGAGGTTACCGCCGTTAACCACGGTATCAATATGCGAACCGCTCAGAATCACTTCCTGTGGATATTCGGTGCCACTCAGTCGACCGTATAAATTCCCCACTTCATCGAAACGTGTTTCCAGCCCACTTGCTGCCATTCTTTTTTTAAATTGCTGCTGGGTTTCCAACCATTCCGGCGAATAAAGTAAACGGGTCATACCGCCGGTTGGGTCAGCGCCAAAAGAGGAAAGCCAGGGCAGCGTTTCTTCTATAGCTTGACGGAAATGTGTAATCATAAGAAAGTCCTGTCTCAATAATTATTGCGCAAAGGGATTTTTCGTTTCGTATGACGTGTTATAAAGCGCGTCGGAAATCAAATACTGGTAAATATCATCAACAATTTCGATGCCTTCGACGGCGGCTTTGCGTTGTTTAATATCCTGATCCTGTCCGGGATAATAAACCTGATTAAAACCGGGCGCGGGGGTAATGGCATTTAATTCGCGCATGGTCTGGCTAAGATGTTGACGGAATAATTCGCTGGAGGAGAAAAAGCTCGGATTAATAACGATATGTAATTGCCCCAAATTACGCCCGGCGTGTAAATCGTCATACATCGAACTAACCTGTCGCCCGAACGGTAAGCCGAGTAAGACGCCTGAGAGGACGTCAATCATCATCATCAGGCCATACCCTTTCGGCCCAGCTGCGGGGAGCAGAGCATGTACCGCGAACGGATCGGTTGTTGGCGCACCGTTTTTATCGACCGCCCAGGTATCGGGTATAGACATATTGCGCGAGCGGGCGTCGAGCACTTTTCCCCATGCCTGTACGGTCGTCGCCATATCAAAGGTAAGGATCTCGTCGCCTTCTCCCGGCGCGGCAAAGGCCAGTGGGTTAGTACCGTAGTAAATTTCCGCGCCGCCAAACGGCACCACCATTGGATCGGACTGGCACATTGAAATACCAATCAATCCGGCGTGGGCTGCCTGCTGCACAAAATAAGAGATTGCGCCGCTGTGACCCATCCGGTTGATACCGACCACCGCAACGCCATTTTGCTGGGCGGTTTTGATGGCATGTTCCATACCCATTTTCGCCGCGACCTGTCCGGCGGCATTGTCGGCATGTAAAATTGCCGAGCACGGTCCGGTTTCTTCAAGACGAAACTCTGGTTCGCGGTTGGTGCCGCCTTTTGAAATACGTTCGGCGTAGTATTCCACGCGCACCGCGCCATGAGAGTGGATCCCTCTGGCATCGGCGTAAACCAATACTTCAGCCACGGTTGCAGCGTGCTCACGTTTTAACCCAGCCAGGCAGAGTTTATTCTCGATTAGCTGGTGGAGTGTTTCCCGACTGATTTTCATCTGTCTTCCTTTTTAACGACGGTGTGAAGCATGACTGCAATTAACATACAGGGAAAATATCTGGATTATGTGATCCAGACAGGCAAAAAAATATAGTTAGAATTTATTTGATAATCCGCTCGCTTTTAACCTGGTTTTTAAAACAACCACGCTTATTAAAAAATAACGCGTAATAACCTGGCGGTTATTTGAATTCTTTTGTTAATAATCCCTGTGTGATATTCATCACCTTATTTACTCGTTGTCATCGATACCGTAATCGCCACATTAACACTGCTCGTGCAATTGCCATGGGTGCAATTTTTAAGGAGTTGTTATGATCCACGCCTTTATTAAAAAAGGGTGTTTTCAGGATTCGGTCAGTTTAATGATTATTTCACGAAAACTCAGCGAATCAGAAAATGTTGATGATGTTTCCGTAATGATGGGTACGCCCGCCAATAAAGCGTTATTAGATACCACAGGTTTCTGGCATGACGATTTTAATAACGCCACGCCGAACGATATTTGCGTGGCAATTCGTAGCGAAGCGGCGGATGCGGGGATCGCGCAGGCGATTATGCAACAGCTTGAAGAGGCGCTAAAACAACTGGCGCAGGGTTCAGGCAGCAGCCAGGCGTTGACGCAGGTGCGTCGCTGGGACAGTGCCTGTCAGAAATTACCCGATGCCAATCTGGCGCTGATTTCAGTGGCTGGTGAGTATGCGGCGGAGCTGGCGAATCAGGCGCTGGATCGCAACCTCAACGTGATGATGTTCTCCGATAACGTCACGCTGGAAGATGAAATCCAACTTAAAACCCGCGCGCGGGGAAAAGGCTTGCTGGTGATGGGGCCAGACTGCGGTACATCGATGATTGCCGCCACGCCGCTGGCTTTTGCTAACGTGATGCCGGAAGGCAACATTGGCGTCATTGGCGCTTCCGGTACCGGGATTCAGGAGCTGTGCTCACAGATTGCGCTGGCAGGGGAGGGAATTACTCATGCGATTGGCCTTGGCGGGCGTGACCTCAGCCGTGAAGTTGGCGGCATCAGTGCGCTGACGGCGCTGGAAATGCTCAGTGCAGACGAGAAAAGCGAAGTGCTGGCATTTGTTTCAAAACCACCTGCCGAAGCTGTGCGTCTGAAAATTGTTAATGCCATGAAAGCAACTGGCAAACCGACGGTGGCGCTGTTTTTAGGTTATACCCCGGCGGTGGCCCGCGACGAGAATGTCTGGTTTGCCTCCTCGCTGGATGAGGCCGCACGCCTGGCTTGTCTGCTTTCACGCGTCACTGCGCGACGTAACGCGATAGCGCCTGTCAGCAGCGGATTTATTTGCGGTTTGTATACCGGCGGTACGCTGGCTGCTGAAGCGGCGGGATTACTTGCCGGACACCTTGGCGTGGAAGCCGACGATACCCATCAACATGGCATGATGCTGGACGCCGACGGACATCAGATCCTCGACCTGGGCGATGATTTTTACACCGTCGGGCGTCCCCATCCGATGATCGACCCGACCTTACGCAACCTGTTAATTGCCGATCTCGGCGCTAAACCGCAAGTGCGCGTGTTGCTGCTTGATGTCGTGATTGGCTTCGGTGCGACCGCCGATCCTGCCGCCTCGCTGGTGAGCGCCTGGCAAAAAGCCTGTGCCGCGCGTTCAGACAATCAACCACTGTATGCCATTGCCACGGTGACAGGCACTGAACGTGACCCGCAATGCCGCGCGCAGCAAATCGCCACGTTGGAAGATGCGGGGATCGCGGTAGTGAGTTCGCTACCGGAAGCCACCTTGCTGGCGGCGGCGTTAATTCATCCGCTCTCGCCTGCCACACAGCAACACACACCGTCATTACTGGAAAACGTCGCCGTGATTAACATCGGATTACGCAGCTTTGCGCTGGAGCTACAAAGCGCCAGCAAACCGGTTGTGCATTACCAATGGTCGCCAGTCGCCGGCGGCAATAAAAAACTGGCTCGTTTATTAGAACGTTTGCAATAAGGGGTTCCCATGTTTACATCAGTGGCGCAAGCCAATGCTGCGGTTATCGAACAAATTCGTCGCGCTCGTCCACACTGGCTGGATGTGCAACCGGCTTCTTCACTTATCAGCGAACTAAACAAGGGCAAAACACTGCTTCACGCCGGGCCGCCAATGCGCTGGCAGGAGATGACCGGACCCATGAAAGGGGCGTGCGTGGGCGCATGTCTGTTCGAAGGCTGGGCGAAAGATGAAGCGCAGGCGCTGGCGATGCTGGAGCAGGGGGAAGTGAACTTCATTCCTTGTCACCATGTGAATGCCGTCGGGCCAATGGGTGGCATTACTTCTGCCAGTATGCCGATGCTGGTGGTCGAGAACGTGACCGACGGCAACCGGGCGTACTGCAACCTCAACGAAGGTATCGGCAAAGTGATGCGTTTTGGCGCTTACGGCGAAGATGTCCTGACTCGCCATCGCTGGATGCGCGATGTGTTAATGCCAGTATTAAGCGCGGCGCTGGGGCGCATGGAGCGCGGTATCGATCTCACGGCAATGATGGCGCAGGGCATTACCATGGGCGATGAGTTCCATCAACGCAACATTGCTTCCTCTGCACTGTTAATGCGTGCGCTGGCCCCACAAATTGCTCGCCTCGATCATGATAAACAGCACATTGCGGAAGTGATGGATTTCCTCAGCGTGACCGATCAGTTCTTCCTCAACCTCGCGATGGCCTACTGCAAGGCGGCGATGGATGCAGGCGCGATGATCCGCGCAGGCAGCATCGTCACGGCAATGACCCGCAACGGCAATATGTTCGGGATTCGGGTAAGCGGGCTGGGCGAACGCTGGTTTACTGCGCCTGTAAACACTCCGCAAGGTCTGTTTTTCACCGGCTTCTCGCAGGAGCAGGCGAACCCGGATATGGGCGATAGCGCGATTACCGAAACCTTTGGTATCGGTGGTGCGGCAATGATCGCAGCCCCTGGCGTAACGCGCTTTGTCGGTGCGGGTGGCATGGAAGCGGCCAGAGCGGTATCTGAAGAGATGGCGGAAATCTTCCTTGAACGCAATATGCAGTTGCAGATCCCTGGCTGGGATTTCCAGGGCGCGTGTCTGGGGCTGGATATTCGTCGCGTGGTAGAAACCGGCATTACACCACTCATCAATACGGGTATCGCCCATAAAGAGGCGGGGATCGGGCAGATTGGCGCAGGCACTGTGCGGGCACCGCTGGCGTGCTTTGAACAGGCGCTGGAAGCTCTGGCTGAAAGCATGGGTATTGGTTGAGGACCGCGCAATGACGATCATCCATCCTCTGCTTGCCAGTAGTAGCGCACCGAATTATCGCCAGTCCTGGCGGTTAGCGGGAGTGTGGCGGCGGGCGATTAACCTGATGACGGAAAGCGGCGAACTGTTAACGCTGCATCGTCAGGGTAGTGGTTTCGGCCCCGGAGGATGGGTGCTTCGCCGCGCGCAATTCGATGCGTTATGCGGTGGATTATGCGGCAATGAACGACCACAGGTTGTGGCTCAAGGGATTCGCCTCGGGCGTTTCACGGTTAAACAGCCACAGCGTTATTGTTTGCTACGTATTACGCCGCCTGCGCATCCTCAACCGCTTGCGGCTGCATGGATGCAACGCGCGGAGGAAACCGGGCTTTTCGGGCCGCTGGCGTTGGCGGCAAGCGATCCGCTGCCTGCTGAATTACGCCAGTTTCGTCACTGTTTTCAGGCCGCGCTCAATGGCGTTAAGACCGACTGGCGGCACTGGCTGGGTAAAGGCCCCGGATTAACGCCAAGTCATGATGACACGCTGAGCGGAATGCTGCTGGCGGCCTGGTATTATGGCGCTTTAGATGCGCGCTCCGGTCGCCCGTTTTTTGCCTGTTCCGACAATCTTCAACTCGTTACCACAGCGGTGAGCGTCAGTTATTTACGTTATGCCGCGCAAGGATATTTCGCCTCGCCACTCCTGCACTTTGTTCATGCTCTGAGTTGCCCGAAACGTACCGCAGCGGCGATCGATTCGCTGCTGGCGCTGGGGCATACGTCAGGGGCCGATACGCTGCTGGGGTTCTGGCTTGGCCAACAATTATTACAAGGAAAACCATGAAAACACTGGTTGTGGCTCTTGGGGGCAACGCCTTACTCCAGCGCGGTGAGGCGCTGACGGCAGAAAATCAATATCGCAATATTGCCAGTGCTGTACCCGCGCTGGCGCGCCTGGCCCGTTCTTATCGGCTGGCGATTGTTCACGGCAACGGACCGCAGGTGGGACTGCTGGCGTTACAGAATCTGGCGTGGAAAGAGGTAGAACCGTATCCGCTGGATGTGCTGGTGGCGGAAAGCCAGGGGATGATTGGCTATATGCTGGCGCAGAGCTTGAGCGCACAGCCGCAGATGCCGCCTGTCACGACGGTGCTGACGCGCATTGAGGTTTCGCCTGATGATCCGGCGTTTTTACAGCCAGAGAAGTTTATCGGTCCGGTTTATCAGCCAGAAGAACAAGAGGCACTGGAAGCGGCTTACGGCTGGCAGATGAAACGTGATGGTAAATATTTGCGCCGGGTGGTGGCGTCTCCGCAACCGCGTAAAATTCTCGACAGCGAAGCCATCGAGTTGTTGCTCAAAGAGGGGCATGTGGTGATTTGCAGTGGCGGCGGCGGTGTGCCTGTGGCGGAAGACGGGGCAGGGAGTGAAGCGGTGATTGATAAAGATCTCGCCGCTGCGTTGCTCGCCGAGCAGATTAATGCCGATGGACTGGTGATCCTCACCGATGCTGATGCGGTATATGAAAACTGGGGAACGCCGCAGCAACGTGCCATTCGCCATGCCACACCGGATGAGTTAGCGCCATTTGCCAAAGCCGATGGTTCGATGGGGCCGAAGGTAACGGCGGTGAGTGGCTATGTCAGAAGCCGTGGTAAACCTGCGTGGATTGGGGCGTTATCGCGGATTGAAGAGACGCTGGCGGGCGAAGCGGGGACCTGTATTTCGCTGTAGTGATGGGCACCAGGCAATTGGCACATCTAGCCTGATGCGATGCTGGCGCGTCTTATCAGGTCTACAGGCGGTGTCGGAACGGTAGGCCGGATAAGGCGTTCACGCCGCATCCGGCAATCGGCACACCATGCCTGATGCGATGCTGGCGCATCTTATCAGGCCTTGTATTATCCCTCCTGTGCAGAGAAAATCGGCCAGTTTTCTCTGCCTGCAGTCCGCATGCCGTATCGGGCCTTAGGTTTTCAACCTGTTGCGTAGATT
>NZ_JBJQKY010000014.1:0-117580 GCF_046486595.1 Escherichia sp. WS3063 | reverse complement strand
GAATCTACGCAACAGGTTGAAAACCTAAGGCCCGATACGGCATGCGGACTGCAGGCAGAGAAAACTGGCCGATTTTCTCTGCACAGGAGGGATAATACAAGGCCTGATAAGACGAACAGCGTCGCATCAGGCACACTGCCAGTGTCGGATGCGGCGCGAGCGACCAATCCGACTTACGGCATTTCTGGCGGCGTTATGCCAAAGTGATTCCACGCCCGCGTCGTCGCCATACGCCCACGCGGTGTACGCTGCAAAAAGCCTTGCTGAATCAAATAAGGTTCCAGTACATCCTCAATGGTTTCACGTTCTTCGCCAATGGCTGCCGCCAGGTTATCCAGACCTACCGGCCCACCAAAGAACTTATCGATTACCGCCAGCAACAATTTGCGGTCCATATAATCGAAACCTTCAGCATCGACATTCAACATATCCAGCGCCTGAGCAGCGATATCTGCCGAGATGGTGCCATCGTGCTTCACTTCGGCGAAGTCACGCACTCGACGCAGCAGACGGTTGGCAATACGTGGCGTACCGCGCGCACGACGAGCAACTTCCAGCGCGCCGTCATCACTCATCTCAAGCCCCATAAAGCGTGCGCTGCGACTGACGATATATTGCAGATCCGGCACCTGATAAAACTCCAGACGTTGCACAATACCAAAACGATCGCGCAACGGTGATGTCAGCGAACCTGCACGTGTGGTTGCACCAATCAGGGTAAACGGCGGCAAATCAATTTTAATGGAGCGTGCCGCCGGACCTTCACCAATCATGATATCCAGTTGGTAATCTTCCATTGCCGGATACAACACCTCTTCCACCACTGGCGAAAGACGGTGGATCTCATCAATAAACAGCACGTCATGCGGTTCAAGATTAGTGAGCATCGCTGCCAGATCGCCGGCCTTTTCCAGCACCGGACCAGAAGTCGTGCGTAAATTAACGCCCATTTCATTGGCGACAATGTTGGCAAGCGTAGTTTTACCCAACCCCGGAGGACCAAAAATCAACAGATGATCGAGGGCATCGCCGCGCAGTTTCGCTGCTTTGATGAAAATCTCCATCTGTGAACGAACCTGCGGTTGACCAACATACTCTTCCAGTAATTTAGGGCGAATGGCGCGATCTGCCACATCTTCCGGCAACGTGGTACCGGCAGAAATCAGACGGTCTGCTTCAATCATCCTTTACCTCATAACGCGGCGCGTAGGGCTTCGCGAATTAATGTTTCACTGCTGGCGTCAGGGCGAGCGATTTTGCTCACCATGCGGCTTGCTTCTTGTGGTTTATAGCCCAGCGCCACCAGCGCGGCAACAGCTTCCTGTTCAGCATCGTCGGTCGCCGGGCTGGCAGGTGACGTGAGTACCAGGTCGGCAGCTGGCGTAAAGAGATCGCCATGCAAACCTTTAAATCGGTCTTTCATTTCAACAATCAAGCGTTCGGCGGTTTTTTTGCCAATACCCGGCAGTTTCACCAGCGCCACCACTTCTTCACGCTCAACGGCATTAACGAACTGCTGCGCTGACATTCCAGAGAGGATCGCCAGCGCCAACTTCGGGCCGACGCCGTTGGTTTTGATCAACTCTTTGAACAACGTGCGCTCTTGTTTATTGTTAAAACCGTACAGCAGTTGCGCGTCTTCACGCACCACAAAGTGGGTGAAAACGAACGCTTCCTGACCCGCTTCAGGGAGTTCATAAAAACAGGTCATCGGCATATGCACTTCATAGCCTACGCCGCCCACTTCAATTAACACCAGCGGGGGTTGTTTTTCAATGATGATGCCTCTGAGTCTGCCAATCACATGACGCTCCTGCGTAATGAATCAAAGATAATGCTGTATGATAAAAAAATGCTGGATAGATATCCAGCGAAGGATGAAGAAAACTTGCGAGGCGTCCCGATGTTCTGAAATATGACGCAGTATAATTTTTTCTACAGGTTATATTGGAAGCAAATATTTAAATATTACATATTCAGTGAGGAAATGCGTAATAAAAATATACATTGCGCCTCCTGAAAAAATAAATTTTTTATGCTATTACGTATATTCATATCTATTTCAATGGAATGACAACATGAATATTAATTACCCTGCTGAATATGAAATTGGTGATATCGTCTTTACATGTATAGGTGCTGCCTTATTTGGCCAAATATCAGCTGCATCAAATTGCTGGAGTAATCACGTCGGTATCATTATCGGTCATAACGGTGAAGACTTCCTGGTTGCAGAAAGCCGGGTTCCCCTTTCAACTATCACCACGCTATCTCGTTTTATTAAACGTTCTTCTAATCAACGCTATGCTATAAAGCGATTAGACGCCGGGCTTACAGAACAACAAAAACAACGAATTGTTGAACAGGTTCCCTCCCGGCTACGCAAACTTTACCACACCGGTTTTAAATACGAATCTTCGCGCCAGTTCTGTTCAAAATTTGTTTTTGATATTTATAAAGAGGCGCTATGTATTCCGGTGGGTGAAATAGAGACGTTTGGAGAACTGTTAAACAGCAATCCGAATGCAAAACTCACTTTCTGGAAATTCTGGTTCCTGGGTTCTATTCCGTGGGAGCGTAAAACCGTCACGCCAGCCAGTTTGTGGCATCATCCGGGTTTAGTGTTGATTCATGCGGAGGGAGTGGAAACGCCTCAGCCGGAACTGACCGAGGCGGTATAACTTAACGCAGTCGCCCTCTCGCCAGGTTCAGCCGCGATTCGCTCATCTGCATCGCATTCTGACTGACGTGACAATGGGTAATCGCGATAGCTAATGCATCGGCAGCATCCGCCTGTGGATTAGCGGGCAGTTTCAGCAAGGTGCGGACCATATGCTGCACCTGGCTTTTTTCGGCACTACCAATACCTACCACCGTTTGCTTTACCTGACGTGCCGCATATTCAAATACCGGCAATTCCTGATTCACCGCCGCCACAATCGCCACGCCGCGCGCCTGCCCCAGTTTCAGGGCTGAGTCAGCGTTCTTCGCCATAAAGACCTGTTCAATGGCGAAATAATCAGGCTGGAATTGGGTGATGATTTCCGTCACGCCCGCATAGATGAGCTTCAGACGAGACGGTAAATCATCCACTTTGGTGCGTATGCATCCGCTACCCAGGTAGGACAGTTGCCTGCCTACCTGGCGGATGACGCCATAGCCGGTCACGCGCGAACCCGGGTCAATGCCGAGAATAATAGCCATCACGCGTCTCCGTTTTGCTGTTTAGCAGGCCTCATCAGAGAGTCGCTGCAACCTCATCAGAGATTTCACCGTTATGGTAAACTTCCTGCACGTCGTCGCAATCTTCCAGCATATCGATCAGACGCATCAGTTTCGGTGCGGTTTCTGCATCCATATCAGCTTTGGTGGACGGGATCATGGAAACTTCCGCGCTGTCTGCTTTCAGACCTGCCGCTTCCAGAGCGTCGCGTACTTTGCCCATTTCTTCCCATGCAGTGTAGACATCAATCGCGCCGTCATCATAGGTCACAACGTCTTCAGCACCGGCTTCCAGGGCTGCTTCCATGATGGTGTCTTCATCGCCTTTCTCGAAGGAGATCACGCCTTTTTTGCTGAACAGATAAGCTACGGAACCATCAGTACCGAGGTTACCGCCACATTTGCTGAATGCATGACGCACTTCAGCAACGGTACGGTTGCGGTTGTCAGACAGACATTCAATCATGATTGCCGTGCCGCCAGGACCGTAACCTTCGTAGATGATGGTTTCCATGTTTGCATCATCATCACCACCCACACCTCGTGCAATTGCGCGGTTCAGAGTGTCACGGGTCATGTTGTTAGACAGTGCTTTATCAATTGCTGCACGCAAACGCGGGTTAGCGTCCGGATCACCACCGCCCAGCTTAGCCGCGGTTACCAGCTCACGAATGATTTTAGTGAAGATTTTACCGCGCTTAGCATCCTGCGCAGCTTTACGATGTCTGGTGTTGGCCCATTTACTATGACCTGCCATAAAAATATCTCCAGATAGCCCTGCCTGTTCAGGCAGCGTTAATTACAAACTGTTCAATCGCCTGCCGGTTGCTCCAGGACTTAGTGAGCGCCGCCGCAGCAGGCGCATCAAGCCACTTGTAAGCCAGATGTTCAGTGAAAACGATCTGGCGCTCGTGCGGGAGCGCAAGACAGAACCATGATTCCGTATTACGCGTCACGCCCGGCGCATAGCGATGACGTAAATGTGAAAAAATTTCAAATTCTACCGTGCGCTGACAGTCAATTAAGGTCAGTTGTTCAGCGACAACATCAATGGTGACCTCTTCCTTTACTTCGCGCATGGCAGCTTGCGGCGCGGTTTCACCCTCTTCCACGCTGCCGGTTACCGACTGCCAGAAATCGGGATCGTCACGTCGCTGCAACATCAGCACCCGTTTCGTATCTTGTGCGTAGATGACCACTAAGATCGAAACGGGACGCTTATAAGCCATATCAGTTATTCTCAGCCTTCTTCACAACCTGAATGCTCAGCTCAGCCAGTGCAGTCGGGTTAGCAAAGCTCGGTGCTTCAGTCATCAGACACGCCGCCGCCGTGGTTTTCGGGAAGGCGATAACGTCACGGATATTGTCGGTGCCGGTCAGCAGCATGGTCAGACGGTCAAGACCGAATGCCAGACCTGCGTGCGGCGGAGTACCGTATTTCAGGGCGTCGAGCAGGAAGCCGAATTTCTCGCGCTGTTCCTCTTCGTTGATACCCAGAATACCAAACACCGTCTGCTGCATATCACCATTATGGATACGCACAGAACCACCGCCCACTTCGTAACCATTGATGACCATATCGTAAGCGTTCGCCACCGCATTTTCCGGTGCAGCTTTCAGTTCTGCAGCAGTCATGTCTTTCGGTGAGGTGAACGGATGGTGCATTGCCGTCAGGCCGCCTTCACCGTCGTCTTCAAACATCGGGAAGTCGATAACCCACAGCGGTGCCCATTTGCTTTCGTCGGTCAGACCAAGGTCTTTACCCACTTTCAGGCGCAGTGCGCCCATCGCGTCGGCAACAATTTTCTTGTTGTCGGCACCGAAGAAAATCATATCGCCATCTTGCGCGGCAGTACGATCCAGGATGGCTTCGATGATTTCTGCATTAAGGAACTTCGCTACCGGGCTGTTGATACCTTCCAGACCTTTCGCGCGTTCGTTAACTTTGATGTACGCCAGACCTTTCGCGCCGTAGATTTTAACGAAGTTACCGTATTCGTCGATCTGTTTACGGGTCAGCGATGCGCCGCCCGGAACGCGCAGAGCCGCTACGCGACCTTTCGGATCGTTCGCCGGACCTGCAAATACTGCAAATTCAACGGATTTCAGCAGATCGGCAACGTCGGTCAGTTCCATCGGGTTACGCAGATCCGGTTTATCAGAACCATAACGGCGTTCTGCTTCTGCAAAGGTCATTACCGGGAAATCGCCCAGATCCACGCCCTTCACTTCCAGCCACAGATGACGCACCAGCGCTTCCATCACTTCACGCACTTGCGGCGCGGTCATGAAAGAAGTTTCCACATCGATCTGAGTAAATTCAGGCTGACGGTCAGCACGCAGGTCTTCGTCACGGAAGCATTTAACGATCTGATAGTAGCGGTCAAAGCCGGACATCATTAGTAGCTGTTTGAACAACTGCGGGGATTGCGGCAGCGCGTAGAATTTACCTTTGTGCACACGAGAAGGCACCAGGTAGTCACGCGCGCCTTCCGGCGTGGCTTTGGTCAGCATCGGAGTTTCGATGTCGAGGAAGCCGTGGTCATCCATAAAACGGCGCACCAGGCTGGTGATTTTAGCGCGTGTTTTCAGGCGCTGAGCCATTTCCGGGCGACGCAGGTCGAGGTAGCGGTATTTCAGACGCGCTTCTTCGGTGTTGACGTGGTTAGAGTCAAGCGGCAGAACATCTGCACGGTTGATGATAGCCAGCGAGGACGCCAGTACTTCGATTTCGCCAGTCGCCATATCGCGGTTAATATTTTTTTCGTCACGCGCACGTACGGTGCCCGTGACCTGAATGCAGAACTCATTACGCAGTTCAGAGGCCAGCTTTAACGCGTCCGCACGATCCGGATCGAAAAATACCTGCACGATACCTTCGCGGTCGCGCATATCGATGAAGATCAGGCTACCAAGATCACGACGACGGTTGACCCAACCACACAGAGTCACCTGCTGCCCCACGTGGGACAAACGGAGCTGTCCACAATATTCTGTACGCATGAGATATCCCTTAACTTAGCTGCCGGCGGATGCCCCCTGCTGCGCAGGTGACCAAGTCGCAGCGTTAGCTGTATGTCACAACTGAATGAAAAAAGGCGGCTATTATACTGGAAATTCTGCCGCACCGTAAGAGCCTGGCCCGCGCTGGAACGCCTCGTTACCACTTTATATCGGGCCTGAAATCAGACTCTACGCCAGTTTGCTATAAAGGTGTTGCCCGAACTCATAAAAATTAACAAAATTTGTCGTTCCGCCATCGGCTAATCGCATTAAGGTGAGAGGCACGATTTTGTTTTATCAGGAGTCATCATGCTTGAACTTAATGCTAAAACCACCGCGCTGGTGGTGATTGATTTACAAGAAGGCATCTTGCCTTTTGCCGGTGGTCCACATACTGCCGATGAGGTGGTTAATCGCGCCGGGAAGCTGGCGGCGAAATTTCGCGCCAGCGGTCAGCCCGTGTTTCTGGTGCGTGTTGGCTGGTCTGCCGATTACGCCGAAGCATTAAAACAGCCGGTTGATGCCCCTTCCCCCGCTAAAGTGTTGCCCGAAAATTGGTGGCAACATCCTGTAGCATTAGGTGCAACCGACAGCGATATCGAAATCATCAAACGTCAATGGGGTGCGTTTTACGGTACGGATCTGGAATTGCAGTTGCGCCGCCGGGGTATCGATACAATAGTGTTATGTGGGATCTCGACCAATATCGGTGTTGAATCCACCGCCCGCAATGCCTGGGAACTCGGTTTTAATCTGGTGATTGCCGAAGATGCATGTAGCGCAGCCAGCGCCGAGCAGCACAATAACAGCATTAATCATATCTACCCGCGCATCGCCCGTGTGCGTAGCGTTGAAGAGATCCTCCACGCGTTATGATTTACATCGGTTTGCCACAATGGTCGCATCCTAAATGGGTGCGGTTGGGGATCACCAGCCTTGAAGAGTATGCCCGCCACTTTAACTGTGTGGAGGGTAACACTACGCTTTATGCCCTGCCGAAACCCGAGGTTGTCCTGCGCTGGCGTGAGCAGACCACAGATGACTTCCGCTTCTGTTTTAAGTTTCCGGCGACCATTTCGCATCAGGCAGCATTACGGCATTGCGATGATTTAGTGACTGAATTTTTGACCCGCATGTCACCGTTGGCTCCGCGCATTGGACAATACTGGCTGCAACTGCCTGCCACATTCGGCCCACGGGAGCTGCCTGCGCTTTGGCATTTTCTCGATTCTCTTCCCGGCGAATTTAATTATGGTGTGGAAGTCCGCCATCCACAGTTTTTCGCCAAAGGGGAAGAGGAACAAACGCTTAATCGCGGTTTACATCAGCGCGGCGTTAATCGGGTGATTTTAGACAGCCGCCCGGTTCATGCAGCACGTCCACACAGTGAAGCTATTCGCGACGCTCAACGAAAAAAACCTAGAGTTCCGGTACATGCTGTACTGACGGCGACAAATCCGCTGATCCGTTTTATCGGTAGTGATGATATGACGCAAAACCGGGAATTATTTCAGGTCTGGTTACAAAAATTAGCGCAGTGGCATCAGACCACTACGCCTTATCTTTTTTTACATACGCCAGATATTGCCCAGGCCCCGGAACTGGTACATACCCTGTGGGAAGACTTACGTAAAACGCTTCCAGAGATCGGAGCAGTTCCGGCAATTCCACAGCAATCTTCTCTTTTCTGAATTTGCCACCTATCATAGACAGGTGCCATCGGCCATTTTAAAGGGAGTTTGTATGGTAAGCGCGCTGTATGCCGTTTTAAGTGCGTTGTTATTAATGAAGTTCTCTTTTGATGTCGTTCGCCTGCGCATGCAGTACCGCGTTGCCTATGGCGACGGCGGTTTTAGCGAACTGCAAAGCGCTATTCGCATTCATGGTAACGCGGTGGAATATATTCCCATCGCGATTGTGTTGATGCTGTTTATGGAAATGAATGGCGCAGAAACCTGGATGGTGCATATTTGCGGCATCGTTTTGCTTGCTGGTCGTCTGATGCATTATTACGGTTTTCATCACCGTCTGTTCCGCTGGCGACGTTCCGGCATGAGCGCCACCTGGTGTGCGCTGTTGCTGATGGTGCTGGCGAATCTTTGGTATATGCCCTGGGAGTTGGTTTTCTCCCTGCGTTAGCGCACAATACGCCACTTTCTTTTTCCCGGATTTTTACGTTATGTCTCACCGCGACACGCTATTTTCTGCCCCTATCGCCAGACTGGGCGACTGGACCTTTGATGAACGGGTAGCTGAAGTCTTCCCGGATATGATCCAGCGTTCCGTTCCCGGCTATTCCAATATTATTTCCATGATTGGTATGTTAGCCGAGCGCTTCGTTCAACCTGGTACGCAGGTTTACGATCTGGGTTGTTCTCTGGGCGCGGCGACGCTCTCGGTGCGTCGCAACATTCATCATGATAATTGCAAAATTATTGCCATCGATAACTCCCCGGCGATGATTGAACGCTGCCGTCGTCATATTGACGCCTATAAAGCTCCTACGCCAGTAGACGTTATTGAAGGTGATATTCGCGATATCGCCATTGAAAATGCATCGATGGTGGTGCTGAATTTTACCCTGCAATTCCTGGAACCTTCCGAGCGCCAGGCGTTACTGGATAAAATTTATCAAGGACTGAACCCGGGCGGTGCGCTGGTGCTTTCGGAAAAATTCAGTTTCGAAGATGCCAAAGTTGGTGAACTGCTGTTCAACATGCACCACGACTTTAAACGTGCCAACGGTTACAGCGAACTGGAGATCAGCCAGAAGCGCAGCATGCTGGAAAACGTGATGCTAACCGATTCTGTGGAAACCCATAAAGCACGCCTGCATCAAGCTGGTTTTGAGCATAGCGAGCTGTGGTTCCAGTGCTTTAACTTTGGTTCACTGGTGGCATTAAAAGCAGAGGACGCTGCATGATCGACTTTGGTAACTTTTATTCTCTGATTGCCAAAAATCATCTTTCACACTGGCTGGAAACGCTGCCCGCGCAGATTGCTAACTGGCAGCGCGAGCAGCAGCACGGGCTGTTTAAGCAGTGGTCCAACGCGGTGGAATTTCTGCCTGAAATTAAACCGTATCGTCTGGATTTATTGCATAGCGTAACCGCTGAAAGCGAAGAGCCACTGAGCGCCGGGCAAATTAAACGCATTGAAACGCTGATGCGCAACCTGATGCCGTGGCGCAAAGGGCCGTTCTCACTGTATGGCGTCAACATCGATACAGAATGGCGTTCCGACTGGAAATGGGATCGCGTTCTGCCCCATCTTTCTGATTTAACCGGGCGCACCATTCTTGATGTCGGCTGCGGCAGCGGTTATCACATGTGGCGCATGATTGGCGCAGGGGCGCATCTGGCGGTGGGTATCGATCCCACGCAGCTATTCCTCTGCCAGTTTGAAGCAGTGCGTAAACTGCTGGGTAACGATCAGCGCGCGCATTTGTTACCGTTAGGTATTGAACAACTTCCGGCACTGAAAGCCTTTGATACCGTCTTTTCGATGGGCGTGCTTTATCATCGCCGTTCACCACTGGAGCATCTCTGGCAGTTGAAAGATCAACTGGTGAATGAAGGCGAACTGGTGCTTGAAACGCTGGTTATTGATGGCGATGAGAACACGGTGCTGGTACCAGGCGATCGTTACGCGCAAATGCGTAATGTCTATTTCATCCCTTCTGCGCTGGCGCTGAAAAACTGGCTGAAGAAGTGTGGTTTTGTTGATATTCGCATTGCGGATGTGAGCGTTACCACCACAGAAGAACAGCGACGCACCGAATGGATGGTTACTGAATCGCTGGCCGATTTCCTCGACCCGCATGATCCGAGTAAGACAGTTGAAGGTTATCCGGCACCTAAACGCGCGGTGCTGATTGCGCGCAAGCCGTAAAAATTTAGCGCCCGTTTCCGGGCGCTTTTCACGTCTTATGCCTGAACAGCTGGCTGATCAAACGCCGTTAACTTCGGCGCATTGCCCGTATATTTTTCGATATACACCAGCGCAGTGTTACCGGCACAGGCATTCGCCAGCTGCGAGCTGGGGATATCCGCCGTTAACACGTTCGCACTACCGTTTTTACACAAGCCATTTTCCAGATCCGGCCATGCACCTTCATGCACGCATACCACGCCTTTTTTGATCCCGTCAGTCACCACAGCGCCTGTCAGAATCTGACCACGTTTGTTCCAGACACGCACCAGATCGCCATTCGCAATACCAAAGCGAGCAGCATCTTCGGTGTGAATAGTGATCGGTTCACGATCGGCAACCGCATATTTTTTACGCAGTTCCGCATAGTTAAGCTGACTGTGTAAACGGTGTGCCGGATGTGCGGTCAGAAGCTGCAACTGCTTCTCGTCGGCGGTACCCTTCCACTCATCAGGCGCAAGCCAGGTTGGGTGTGCCGGGCAATCCTTATAGCCAAATTTTTCCAGCGTTTTGGAGTAAATCTCAATTTTGCCGCTTGGCGTACCCAGCGCATTTTTCACCGGATCGGCGCGGAAATCACCATAACGAACGTACTGTTCGTTCTTCTCGCTGCGGCGCATTTCGATCAGTTTATTTTGCTGCCAGAAAGCATTAAACATCGGCATAGTCACGCGTTGCGCACGGGCACCTTTCTGAGCGGCATCATAGAAAAATTTCAGCCACGCCATCTCATCTTTACCTTCGGTATAGATCTCTTTTCCGCCAGGTTTCAGTAATTCAGCAAGATCGGCAAACACGTCAAAATCGTTACGCGCTTCAAATTGCGGAGCGACAGCCTGCTTCATCGGTACAATATGCTGGTTGCTGTAATCACCGGTCATCGTCAAGTCATTGCGCTCAAACGATGTGGTGATCGGTAATACGATATCTGCATGTTTAGCAGCTGCGGTCCAGTAGCATTCAGAAACGACGATCATCTCCGGTTTCTGCCATGCTTTAATCAGACGATTAGTATCCTGGTGATGGGTAAAGTTACCGCCACCCGCCCACCAGATCATTTTGATATTCGGATACGTTTGTTCTTTACCGTTATGCTGATATTTGCCGCCAGGATTTTCCAGCGCATCGACGATACGGGCAACAGGAATCGCCGTCATTCCGCCATCATCAGCGGCCTCGCTGGCCTGTCCGGCAATCGCTGCAGACATTTCCGGCAGCACGCCGCCAACACGCGTCGGGTTGCCACCGTTGGAGTAATGATAAGAGAAACCAAACCCGCCGCCCGGTGTACCAATCTGCCCTAACATCGCCGCCAGCGTCACCAGCATCCAGTGTTTCTGTTCACCATATTGCTGGCGCTGAATTCCCCAGCCTGCCATCAGCATTGTGCGATTTGCCGCCATCAGTTCAGCGAGTTTGACTATCTGCGCTTCCGGTACGCCAGTAATTTCCGCCGCCCAGGCCGCGCTCTTCGGCGTATTATCGCTCTTACCTGTCAGATACTCTTCAAACTGCGGATACCCGGTGGTGTATTTTTCAAGGAACACTTTATCGTGTTTGCCTAGTGTCATCAGGGTATGTGCAATCCCTAACATCAGTGCCACGTCGGTGCCCATATTCGGCGCGATCCAGGTGGCATTATCGCCAAAGAATTCGATGGTTTCGGAGCGGATAGGATCAATGGCAATCACGGGTTTGCCAGATTTTTTCAGCTGATGGAAGTATTCCAGCCCTTGCTCATCGGTACTGCTCCAGGCAATTTTTAAGGTATTCAGCGGGTTCATCCCCCACAGCACCACAACCTGGCTGTTTTCCAGAATCAGCGGCCAGGAGGTCTGCTGTTCATACACCTCCACGGAACCCACCACATGCGGCATGATCACCTGTGCCGCCCCGGTTGAATAATCGCCGCTATGCCCGGAATAACCGCCCGCCAGGTTCATATAACGTTGCAGTAAGGTTTGCGCTTTATGCAACACGCCAGAAGAGCGCCAGCCGTAAGATCCGGCAAAAATGGCCGATGGTCCGTTAGCTTTACGAATACGATCGTGTTGCTCATGAATCAGTTTTAATGCTTGTTCCCAGCTCACCTGTACATAGGTATCTTCGCCACGACCTTTCGCCGGTTGTAGTGGATTATCGAGATAGCTTTTTCTCACCATCGGATGCTGAATACGCGCCGTGGTGTGTACCTGATCCGCCGCCGTAGACTGTAAGGAGTTCGGTATGGTTTTCGCCAGCGCGCCTGTCGAAGAAACAATCTTGCCGTCCTTCACTTCTACGTTCATCGCTCCCCAACGGCCCGCGGTGAGGATTTTGCCCCCCTTCTCTTCTGCCCATGCGGGTAGCGGTGCAGCCGATGTCACCACCAGCGCCCCAGCGGCAATACCGCTGTGTTTAATAAATTCACGTCTTGTTAATGTCATAACTTCCTCCCTGATCAACGAGGATCACTGTTTCTCGGTAATATCTTTGGCGTTGTACTGGAAGTACCGCGTCAAAATGTCCAGTTCGTTTTCGCTCATGCTGGTTCGCGCACCCATTCCTTTGGCAATGGACGGCCATGCATTGACGGTGTAATGGTCGGAGGCAATAGGGGCATGGCAACCAGCGCAATAGGTATCGTCAAGTTTTTCAGCGTATTGCCATAGCGGTTTACGGTCCGCTAATGCGGGATCGGTAAGCGCACCCTGTAAAGACGCCTGACGCCATTGATTGCCGTATTCGTCAGCCTGCCATTCCCCGTTTACCGTTAGCGCCTTGATACCTTCATCACTTAATGTGGCTAGCGCCAGACGTTGACCTGCCGCCAGATAGAGCGTGCTTTCACTGCCCTGCATTTGATAACCCTGCAACAGAACGATCGGCTGTTTGCCACTGGCATCAACGACGGTGAGATCGGTACCAGGATTCACAGTGGCCAGTTCGCCTATGCGGGAAGGTTTGAAAGGATAAATATGTGCGCCATTGGTCACAGAAGTGGCAGCCTGACTTTCCAGTTCATGCGCCGCGTTGTCATCCATTTTTATTTCTGGCGGGAAATGGGCAATGCCTTTATGACAATCAATACACGTTTCACCGTCCTTTTGCGCTTTGGTATGCATTTTCTGCGCAGATTCACTTTGCGAGGCAATATCCATCGCATCAAAAGAATGGCAACTACGGCACGTTGCAGAATCCGATGCTTTTAATTCTTTCCATACTGTTTCGGCCATTTCCTGACGATGCGCTTCGAACTTATCGTCACTGTCTATTTTGCCGCTAACAAATTCATGATAAATATCTTTAGATGCTTTTAATTTAGCAAATAAATAATCCATCCCTGACTTTGGAATATGGCAATCGGCACATTCCGCACGTATCCCTTTCTGGTTAGAAAAGTGGACAGTTCCCTGATATTCCTCAAAAGGTTTACTCATCGAGTGGCAGGAAAGGCAAAATGCTGTATCCGACGTTTTATGTAAGGCTTTTTGCGCCAGTAATAACCCGCCGCCACCAACCACAACCGTTATCAGCAAAAATAATAACCCAATGCGTTTTTTCCCTCGCATAGATTCCTCTAATTAATTCCAGAACACCGAAATCATTGTATAATTAAATATACAACGAATTGACCGCTTGCATAATTCGGCACAACACTGCCTGAAATAATCGATAAAGAATATGATTTATTACAATGTAATCATTAATTGCTAAGGAATAACCCAGCTGTTATTTAGAATATATATTTGTCAGTTTTAGTAATTTAAATTACATAATTAATGTGAATATATAAAATATTTTTAGCACAACACTATGTGCACTGTCACCCGCTCAACAGATCGCGGTAATCGTTCATTTTTTATACTACTCATGGATAAAAAAAGGCCCCTGTTGAAATTGCAGGGGCCTGGTACGAGCAAGCATCATATTGGGCGACATGATGCAACGGTAAAAATCATTTGGCCTGATGGCGTTCAATGATTCCTTTCATTTCAGCAACCGCCGCCCCGTCTACGACATAACGCGAATACTCGTCCGCGTGTGCATCTGATGACATGGACAATCCTTGATTACGATAACGCATCGGTGAGGCTTGCCACGCTCCCGCGGAGCTATGGACTTCCAGCACTCCGGCATCGAGGAAGTGGTGCAGGTTTTCCGCACGGACTCCTGCTCCGGCCATAATGATTGGAGCATCACCATGGGCAATAAGTTCCATAATTTTTGATAAACCTTGCAGTGCGTCTGATTTTTGCCCTGATGTCAGTACCCGGGTAATGCCCAATCCCGCAAGATTATTGAGTGTATTTAAAGGGTTAGCGCACATATCGAAGGCGCGATGAAAAGTCACTGCCAGCGGACCGGCAGCAGCCATTATTTTTTCCATTCGTGGCATATCGACATTCCCGTCAACATCGAGAACGCCCGTCACCAGTCCAGGAAAACCTAATTCGCGGACTGTGCGCACATCCTCAAGAATGGCGGCAAATTCACCGTCGCTGTAGCAAAAATCACCACCCCGTGGGCGGATAATCGGATGCACAGGGATCGTCACCCGCTGGCGCACGGATTTCAGTACCCCCAACGACGGCGTTAAGCCCCCCTCTTTTGGAGCTGCGCATAATTCAACTCTGTCAGCGCCGTTTTGCTGCGCCGTTAGCGCGCATTCCATGCTGTAACAGCAAACTTCCAGTAATGCCATTTTTGCTCCTTAGTTACGCCGACTGCTCGCTGGCAACGATCTCTTCAATGGACCACGGATGAAACTTAATGGTTGTTTTACCATCGGTGACCGCCAGCGTCGGATTCGGTAATCGTTCATGCTCACCTTTTGGCGAACTGGTTTTAACTGAGATCCCCGGCAGGCTGAGTCCTTCATCAGAAAGCAATGCCAGCGCACGGGCATTCAGCGTTTCTGGATCACCCGGCAGAACGATTTCAATATGTTCCCAACCTTCGTGCGGGTAACGTTTTTCCCCAGGCCACGGTAGCTCCACAATGGAAAACTGCCAGTGAGCAACCTGTACCGGTTCATGCAATTTAAACAGACAAATCGGTCTGCCATTGATCATATTTTCTGACAAAAGCTCGCCGCACTGTTCAAACCCGCGACGCCAGCGCTCAGCGGTGGCGTTTTGATGGCAACGCAAGGAAATGTGATCGGCAGTCAGCGGAGTGATATCCAACCCCAGACGGCGGGAAAGTTCATCTAATGCGTGGGTAAATCGCGGTAAATCCGATGCAATATCCTGCAGCTCGTCGATAGATTGCCAGTTCGCCATAATCACTCTTCGTCTTCCAGTAAAAGCGTTAATTTACCCTGTTGCCCTGCGCCAACCAACCGCTGATTTCACGCCGCTTCTGATGCAATAGTGAAAACGACAATACGCCACGCGCACGTTGCTGACGAAAACAGCCATTTGCAGTATACTCCCGCCCTAATTTCTTTAACTGGTGCGGGCAATTTTTGCTCGCTTCATCAATGTAAGGTATTCCGGTGAATATTCAGGCTCTTCTCTCAGAAAAAGTCCGTCAGGCCATGATTGCGGCAGGCGCGCCTGCGGATTGCGAACCGCAGGTTCGTCAGTCAGCAAAAGTTCAGTTCGGCGACTATCAGGCTAACGGCATGATGGCAGTTGCTAAAAAACTGGGTATGGGACCGCGACAATTAGCAGAGCAGGTGCTGACTCATCTGGATCTTAACGGTATCGCCAGCAAAGTTGAGATCGCGGGTCCTGGCTTTATCAACATTTTCCTTGATCCGGCATTCCTGGCTGATCATGTTCAGCAGGCGCTGGCGTCCGATCGTCTCGGTGTTGCTACGCCAGAAAAACAGACCATTGTGGTTGACTACTCTGCGCCAAACGTGGCGAAAGAGATGCATGTCGGTCACCTGCGCTCTACCATTATTGGTGACGCAGCAGTTCGTACTCTGGAGTTCCTCGGTCACAAAGTGATTCGCGCAAACCACGTCGGCGACTGGGGCACTCAGTTCGGTATGCTGATTGCGTGGCTGGAAAAGCAGCAGCAGGAAAACGCCGGTGAAATGGAGCTGGCTGACCTTGAAGGTTTCTACCGCGATGCGAAAAAGCATTACGACGAAGATGAAGAGTTTGCCGAGCGTGCACGTAACTACGTGGTAAAACTGCAAAGCGGTGACGAATATTTCCGCGAGATGTGGCGCAAACTGGTCGACATCACCATGACGCAGAACCAGATCACCTACGATCGTCTGAACGTGACGTTGACCCGTGATGACGTGATGGGTGAAAGCCTCTACAACCCAATGCTGCCGGGTATCGTGGCGGACCTGAAAGCCAAAGGTCTGGCAGTAGAAAGTGAAGGCGCGACCGTCGTATTCCTTGATGAGTTCAAAAACAAGGAAGGCGAACCGATGGGCGTGATCATTCAGAAGAAAGATGGTGGCTATCTCTACACCACCACTGATATCGCCTGTGCGAAATATCGTTATGAAACACTGCATGCCGATCGCGTGCTGTATTACATCGACTCCCGTCAGCATCAACACCTGATGCAGGCGTGGGCTATCGTCCGCAAAGCAGGCTATGTACCGGAATCCGTACCGCTGGAACACCACATGTTCGGCATGATGCTGGGTAAAGACGGCAAACCGTTCAAAACCCGCGCGGGTGGTACAGTGAAACTGGCAGACCTGCTGGATGAAGCCCTGGAGCGTGCACGCCGTCTGGTGGCAGAAAAGAACCCGGATATGCCAGCCGACGAGCTGGAAAAACTGGCTAACGCGGTTGGTATTGGTGCGGTGAAATATGCGGATCTCTCCAAAAACCGCACCACGGACTACATCTTCGACTGGGACAACATGCTGGCGTTTGAGGGTAATACCGCGCCATACATGCAGTATGCTTACACGCGTGTATTATCCGTGTTCCGTAAAGCAGAAATTGACGAAGAGCAACTGGCTGCAGCTCCGGTAATCATCCGTGAAGATCGTGAAGCACAACTGGCAGCTCGCCTGCTGCAGTTTGAAGAAACCCTCACTGTGGTTGCCCGTGAAGGCACGCCGCATGTGATGTGTGCTTACCTGTACGATCTGGCCGGTCTGTTCTCTGGCTTCTACGAGCACTGCCCGATCCTCAGCGCAGAAAACGAAGAAGTGCGTAACAGCCGTCTGAAACTGGCACAACTGACGGCGAAGACGCTGAAACTGGGTCTGGATACGCTGGGTATTGAGACAGTAGAGCGTATGTAATCGCGTTATACGGCAAAAGCCGATGTCATGGCAGACATCGGCTTTTTTATCATTAACGATAATTCACAATCACTTCATTCCGTTGTACCTTTAGCGGCGGAATTAACCGCCCACCGCCAGGCACTTCCCAGATAAATCGCAACGGTTCTATCGCCGGTATACCGGAAAAGGCCACGGTGGTTCCACTCTGCCCTTCTAATTCGACACAACGAGATTGCGAACACAAGCGAACCCGCAGTCCTGCAGGTGTCGGGCCGATAAGCTGATAACGCCACGCCACCAGCGTCATCAATCCTGCAGCAGGTTGTCGAGTAGAAAGAGGCGCTGACGACATCGATTCACCACGGTGATTCAGCGTAACGCCCACACTACTCGCCTGCCACATCCCCTCCCCCGCGGCTTGCACCAGCAGCGGAAACAATAATATTGCTAATAAGGTTCTCATCATTTACCGCCAATTGTCGCCGTCATGCGGATATGTCGGTTATCAGACAGTTCCAGATTCGACAGCACCACTAACTGCGGCAAGCTGCGGCGCAGGAAGCGAGACAATAATGGTCGCAGCGCGTGGTTCACCAACAATACCGGCGGCGCACCCAACATCTCCTGACGGGATAGCGCTTCCTGAGTTTGCGCCAGTAAACGATCCGCCAGCCCTGGCTCCAGTCCGCCCCCGCCCTGCAACGCCTGTAGCAACAAACGTTCCAGCGGTGTATCGAGGCCAATAACATGAACTTCATCTTTGCCAGGAAACCACTGCTGGGTAATCGCCCGTCCCAACGCCACGCGCACGACGGCGGTTAATTCATGTGGATCGCTCTGGATGGGCGCATGTTCCGCCAGCGTTTCGAGAATGGTGCGCATATCGCGAATCGGCACTTTTTCATCGAGCAGATTTTGCAGCACTTTATGCAGTGTGGTGAGCGTGACGACGCCAGGAACGAGATCTTCCGTCAGCTTTGGCATCTCCTGGGCGACGCGATCCAACAGCTGTTGCGCCTCCTGACGACCAAACAGCTCTGCGGCATGCTGGCTAATGAGGTGGTTAAGATGCGTTGCCACCACCGTGCTGGCCTCAACCACGGTGTACCCCTGAATCTGCGCCTGTTCTTTAAGCGCACTTTCAATCCAGATAGCATTCAGGCCAAATGCCGGATCGACGGTCGCCTCACCAGGTAACGTCCCGGCAGCGGTACCAGGGTTAATCGCCAACCAACGCCCCGGATAAGCATCACCACTGCCTATCTCCACGCCTTTCATCAAAATGCGATAGCGGGCAGGTTGCAGATCCATATTGTCGCGAATGTGCACCACCGGTGGCAGAAACCCCATCTCCTGGGCAAATTTCTTGCGAATACTGCGTATACGGCCCAGCAACTCACCATCCTGCTGGAAATCGACCATCGGGATCAGGCGATAACCCACTTCCATTCCCAGAGAATCTTCCAGTTGTACATCGTTCCACGTCGCTTCGACAACGGCATTATTCTCTGTCATTTTTACCGGTTTTGGTTCGGCAGGCGCTTTTTGTTCGCGTCCGCGGATCCACCAGGCCAGCCCCAGCAATCCGGCAGTGAACAGCAAAAATACCAGGTTTGGCATTCCTGGCACCAGGCCGAGTAAACCGAGCACGGCAGCGCTTAACAACATAACGCTTGGGTTACTGAAAAGCTGATTCACCATCTGCTCGCCAACATCCTGATCGGTGCTGACACGCGTAACGATGACCCCCGCGGCGGTAGAAATCACCAACGCCGGAATTTGTGCCACCAGACCGTCGCCAATGGTCAATAGCGTATAACTTTCCGCCGCGTGTCCCATGCTCATGCCATGTTGCAGCACACCGACCAGCAACCCACCGACAACGTTTATGACCATGATGAGGATCCCGGCGATGGCATCGCCGCGAACAAACTTACTTGCCCCGTCCATTGAACCGTAAAAATCGGCTTCCTGAGTCACTTCGGAGCGGCGTTTTTTCGCTTCATCTTCACCAATCAATCCGGCGTTAAGGTCGGCGTCAATCGCCATCTGCTTACCCGGCATACCATCGAGAACAAAGCGCGCACCCACTTCTGCGATACGCCCGGCACCTTTGGTAATGACCATAAAGTTGATGATCACGAGAATGACAAACACCACGATACCGATAGCGAAATTGCCACCAACGAGGAAGTGACCGAACGCTTCGACCACCTTTCCAGCCGCCGCCGCGCCGGTATGCCCTTCCATCAAAATGATACGGGTTGAAGCCACGTTAAGTGCCAGACGCAACAGCGTGGTAAACAACAGAATGGTCGGAAACGCAGCAAACTCAAGCGTGCGCTGGGTAAACATCGCCACCAGCAACACCATGATCGACAAGGCAATATTGAAGGTAAACAACAGGTCGAGTATGAATGCGGGCAGTGGCAGCACCATCATCGACAAGATCAACAGGATCAAAATCGGTCCGGCAAGGATCTGCCATTGTGTCGATTTCAGGTTTGCGGGCAGGCGCAGCATCGCGGCCAGATTACTCATGGGTCGGTTTCTCGTTAATAAAATCCAGGGCTTCCGGCACCGGAAGATGAGTAGGTTGTACAGGGCGTTGTCCACCAGCCAGACGCCAGCGTTTCAGTTGCCAGACCCAGGCCAGCACTTCCGCCACCGCGGCGTACAGTTGACCCGGGATTTGTTGACCGATCTCCGCATGTCGATACAGCGCACGCGCCAGCGGCGGCGCTTCAAGCGTCGGGACGTTATTTTCAGCGCCAATTTCACGAATGCGCAGCGCGACCAGCCCTGCACCTTTAGCGACCACTTTCGGTGCGCTCATTTTGTTTTCGTCATACTGCAACGCTACCGAATAGTGGGTCGGGTTATTGACAATGACATCCGCTTTCGGCACATCGGCCATCATCCGACGCCGTGCGGCCGCTCGCTGCATCTGACGGATCCGCCCTTTAACATGGGGGTCGCCTTCGCTTTGTTTGAACTCATCACGAATATCCTGCCGTGACATTCGCAGCTTTTTCAGGTGGCTGAAGATTTGGAAAAAGACGTCAAATCCCACCATTGGAATGACACCAAGCACCACCAGCAGCGCGCATAGCCCTACCAGCTCCATCGCATTACCCATGGCGGTAATCGGAGACTCGGCCATTAAGCGCATCATCTGCGGCCAGTGATGCCAGAGAAAAAATCCCGTCACGCTGCCAACCAGGATGGTTTTCAAAATTGCTTTAAGCAACTCCGCGCCAGTCTGTGCCGAGAACATCCGTTTAATCCCCGGTAGCGGGTTGAGTTTGGAAAACTTCGGCTGCAAGGATTTGCCGCTAAATACCAGCCCTCCCAGCATGACCGGAGAAATGAGCGCCACCAGCACCACGCCGCTAATCAGCGGCAGCAGCGCCAGCATGGCTTCTCTGATCAGCAGAATAATTTGCCCGAGGATCAGATTCGGGTCATTGATAATACTGTGATCAAAATGCAGCCCAGCGGAGAGCATGCCCGACAATCGACGGGCCAGCGACACACCGCCAAACCAGATAACACTAACGCCCACCAGCAAAATCAGCAGTGAAGTCAGTTCACGGGAACGCGGGATTTGCCCCTCTTCCCGCGCTTTTTCTAGTCGGTGAGGTGTGGGGGCTTCTGTTTTGTCGTCGCTCTCGTCAGACACGTCGCCAATCCTGGAAAGAGTATTAAGCGTAAATGATGCCAGAGCGCAAAGCGTTCAATGGTTTGAGTAAGGGGCAAAACAGGCGGGATTTAGGGCTTTTGCTGCCACACATCAAGCATAGTATGCGTTTGTCGGATGCGGCGTCATCGCCTGATATGACGTGGTCACGCCACATCAGGCAATACAAATCAAAATCCAAGACTATCCAACAAATCGTCCACCTGATCCTGACTGGCTACCACACCGGCTTTGCTGGTATCGACCTGAGGTCCATTAAGCAAACTCTGGTTTTCACGTTTTGGACGCGACTCCTGTTCCGGGATGTTTTCCAACAGCACCATCAACAACTGGCGTTCGATCTCCTGAATGACATCCATCATCCGCTTAATAACCTGCCCGGTGAGATCCTGAAAATCCTGCGCCATCATGATTTCCAGCAGTTGCGCGTTAGTAAAGCTGGTATGCGCGGGGACATCTGCCAGAAATTGCCGCGTATCTGTTACCAGTTCTCGGGCGTCGGCAAGGTCAATCGGATCGGCAAACCAGTCATCCCAACGTTGGGTTAACGCTTTTGCTGATTTCTCCATTTGATCCTGATGCGGTTGTGACGCCTCAACACTGTTCAGCGCCCGCTCCGCAGCCTGGGCGGTCATCTGCACAACATAGTACAAACGATCGCGCGCATCAGGGATGGCTTCCGCCGCTTCGGCAATGGCCTGATCCAGCCCCAGTTCCCGCAAACTGTCGCGCAGCATACGCGTCAGGCTGCCGATGCGCGCAATGATATCGCCAGCTGAATGCTCGTCAGCAGGTTTGATTGATGGTTGCATCATAGTCGCATCCTCACATGCCCAGTTTCTCAAAGATTTTGTTGAGTTTTTCCTCCAGCGTCGCGGCGGTAAATGGCTTCACCACATAGCCACTGGCCCCCGCTTGCGCCGCAGCAATAATGTTCTCTTTCTTCGCTTCTGCAGTCACCATTAACACTGGCAATGCTGACATCGCGCCATCCGCACGAATCGTTTTCAGCAATTCCAGGCCATCCATGTTGGGCATGTTCCAGTCGGAGATAACAAATCCATAACCGCCTGCCTGCAACTTATTGAGAGCGTCGACGCCATCTTCCGCTTCCTCAACATTATTGAATCCCAGCTCTTTCAGCAGGTTACGCACTATGCGTCGCATGGTGGAAAAGTCATCCACAACCAAAAATTTAAGTTCTTTATCCGCCATTTCACACTCCTGATTTAAATACGTATCGCCTGTCCGGCACTAATTTTTGCCAACATTTGCTGGCTTACCTGGCTAAGATCGACCACTTCGCAAACACCACCCATATTGATGGCCTCGCGCGGCATGCCGAACACCACGCAACTTGCTTCGTTTTGTGCAAGGGTCCATGCCCCCGCCTGACGCATCGCCAACATTCCCACCGCGCCGTCGTTGCCCATACCGGTCAGGATCACTCCAACCGCATTACGCCCCGCCTGTTTGGCGACAGAATGGAACAACACATCTACCGAAGGCCGATGACGGTTAACCGCCGGGCCATCGTGAATTTTGATTTGGTAATTTGCGCCACTACGCGCCAGCTCCATATGCCGATCGCCCGGCGCAATATAGGCATGCCCCGGTAAGACACGTTCTCCGTCTTCGGCTTCTTTAACCCCGATCTGGCAAAGCTTATTAAGTCTGTCGGCAAAAGAGCGAGTGAAACCGGGCGGCATATGCTGGGTAATTAACAGTGCCGGGCTGGAAAGCGGCAACGGTTGCAGTACGTGACGAATTGCCTCAGTTCCCCCCGTTGACGCACCAATCGCAATCAGTTTTTCAGAACTCAACAACGGCCCTGCCTTCAGCGTTGTCGGTGCCGACAATGGCTTATGTGCTGCAAGGCTCGCCTTTGCTGCTGTACGCACCTTTTCAGCAATCATTTCGCTATACGCCAGCATTCCTTCGCGAATACCCAGTTGCGGTTTGGTGACAAAATCTATCGCCCCCAGCTCCAGCGCGCGCAGCGTGACTTCTGACCCTTTGCCGGTCAGGGAAGAAACCATCACAACGGGCATTGGACGCAAACGCATTAATTTTTCGAGAAAATCCAGTCCGTCCATCCGCGGCATTTCAACATCCAGCGTCAATACATCGGGATTGAATTTTTTAATCAAATCACGCGCAACCAGCGGATCAGGGGCGGTCGCCACCATTTCCATGTCGCTATGGCTGTTGATGATTTCTGTCATGATTTGGCGCATCAGTGCCGAATCATCGACAGATAACACCCTGATTTTGCTCATCGTTAATCCTTACTTAGCGCATACACCGTCTGACCACGCAGCGTGAAGCGGCGCTCAAGGTGGCTAAAGTTTTCAGAGTGACCCGCAAACAGCAATCCGTCGGGTTTAAGGAGCGGAACAAAGCGGCGCAAAATCTCCTGCTGGGTAGTTTGATCGAAGTAGATCATGACGTTACGACAGAAGATCGCATCAAACGGCCCCGGCACGGTGTACTGTTTCGCCAGTAAATTCAGCGGGGCAAAATCAACATAGTTCGCCAGCTCCTGACGCACGCGTACCAGCCCTTCATGCGGTCCCGTCCCTCGCATGAAATACCGTTGCAGTTGCTGCGGCGTCAGGTTTTTCAACTCTTCATGGCGATAAATACCGCTTCTGGCTTTTTCCAGCACTTCGGTGTCGATATCGCTGGCAAACACTTTCCAGCGTCCGGGCACGGTGCCCAATGTTTCAGCCAGCGTCATCGCAATGCTGTACGGCTCTTCGCCGGTCGAAGCCGCCGCGCTCCATACGCGATACTCGCCAGAACGGCGACGTGCGTGATCCGAGAGCAGAGGGAAATGGTGTGCCTCACGGAAAAATGCCGTCAGATTCGTGGTCAGCGAATTGATAAACGCCTGCCACTCACCGCTGTGCTGATTAGATTCCAGCAAGTTCAGGTAATGGCCGAAATCCGTCAGTCCCAGCGAACGCAAACGACGAACCAGTCGGTTGTAAACCATGTCGCGTTTATGGTCGGCCAGGACGATCCCGGCTCGTTGATAGATCAATTGACTTATCCGCCGAAAATGCGCGTCGGAAAGCGCCAGGCGCTCGGTCATCTGTAACAATAAAGACGTTTGCCCACAGGGCAGAGATGAAGTCATAGCGCCTTCTCAATCACTTCAGGATACCACTGGCGCAATTTGTAACTGCGCCGACTCATGTCGTGCTACTTCATGTTCTTCAAGGGTAAATACCGCCACACGCGAAGAAAGATGGTCGGCCTGATTCGCCAGTTGTTCCGTTGCCACCGCCGCTTCTTCTACCAGCGAGGCGTTCTGCTGTGTCACCTGATCCATCTGGCTGACAGCCTGCGCAACCTGCTCAATCCCCCGCCGTTGTTCTTCCGAGGCCGAAGCAATTTCTCCCATAATGTCGTTCACGCGGGTCACCGAACTGACAATATCAGTCATGGTCGCGGCGGCGTTATTCACCAGTTTCGAACCCTGCTGGACACGATTGACTGACTCTTCGATCAGTCCTTTGATCTCTTTTGCTGCCTGCGCACTACGGCTGGCAAGATTGCGCACTTCACCTGCCACTACCGCAAAACCACGCCCCTGCTCTCCGGCGCGAGCCGCTTCCACTGCCGCATTCAGGGCCAGAATATTGGTCTGGAAAGCAATGCCGTCGATAACGCTGATAATGTCGCCAATTTTTTGCGAGCTGGTGGCGATCTCCTGCATGGTGTGAGTCATGGTACTGACCTGAACACCGCCCGCCTGCGCCGTTGTCGCGGCATTTTTTGCCAGTTCCGACGCCTGTCGTGCGTTATCGGCGTTTTGCCCTACCGTGGCGGTTAATTGCTCCATACTGGCGGCCGTTTGTGCCAGCGATGCCGCCTGCTGTTCGGTACGACTTGAGAGATCGTTATTGCCTGCGACAATCTCCGCGATACCAATGTGCATCTCCTGGCTTCCCTTACGCACATCACTTACCGTCCCACGCAAAGCCTGCTGCATGGTCTTCAGACTGGCAAAAATGGCGGTGATCTCATTGCGACCATACACCGCAATCGGACGCGCCAGATTACCCGCAGCAATGCTGTCAAAATGGCTACCGATAATGGCCAGTGGTTGAACAATCATCTTGCGCGTCCACCACAGCGCACTGCTGATGTAGATCGCCGCAACAATAATCATGCTGATAAACACCAGCGCCGAAATCTGATAGTTACGCTGGCTTTGCGCACTGGCACCTTCCAGCACATGGTTGATCTCCTGCTGCCAGGCCTCAAAGTTAACGTCAAACGCATTCTGTGATTCCTGCACCGGCGCAGTGAGGAAATCCGAAAGTTGATTACTTTCAAGCCAGGTCGCCTGATGTTCGAGATCGTTGTGCCAGCGGGCAAAACTTTTCTCCGTCTCTTTTTGCAACGCCCTGACGTGCTCGTTGCCCGCAGTCATCGCCATAAAACTTTTAAACAGCGTGGTGGATTGCGTCAGACTGGCGCGCGCCGTCGTCATCAACGTTTTAATGTCATCCGCCGGATAGCTAAGCGCCGTCAGAGTGCCCGCTTTGTTCAGCGCGGTACTGGCCTGTAACATTACCGCCCGAGTTTGCGCTAATGCCGCACGTTGCTGATTGCTCTGCTCGACCTGATTCAGTCGTTGCAAATCGTCGCGAAATGCCCAAAAAGACATGCCGTTACTGCCAATCTGCAAGATCCCGCAGAGAATCAAAATTAAAAACAGCGTGGTCGAAATTCGAATACGATTAAACATCAACGCTCCCCATCAGGCGGCAATGACCGCGTTAGTAAATACTCGTCAAAATGTTTCCCAGTTTGGATCTTGTTCAGCAATTCGCAGTCGTGGCTGTGCCGGTGGTTGCTCACTGGCAGGACGGGATGGTGTTTGCGGTTTATTGGTGAGTGGGCTGGCTGCCAGACGAAACGCGGAAACCGCTTGCGTTAAACGACTCGCCTGTTCTTCCAGCGCAGCTGCGGCGGCAGCTGATTCCTGCACCAGCGATGCGTTCTGTTGCGTGACGCGATCCATTTCCGAAACCGCCAATGCGACTTGATCGATGCCACGGCTCTGTTCATCCGATGCCGATGCAATCTCGCCCATAATGTCAGTCACGCGAGTGACAGCATTGACGATATTGTTCATTGTTTCCCCGGCGCTTTCGACCAGCACCGAACCGGTATCAACGCGCGAGACGGAGTCTTCAATGAGGGCTTTGATCTCTTTTGCCGCCTGGGCGCTGCGACTGGCAAGATTACGCACTTCGCCCGCCACCACGGCAAAACCACGGCCTTGTTCACCCGCTCGCGCGGCTTCAACAGCGGCATTCAGCGCGAGTATATTAGTCTGGAAGGCAATACCATCGATAACGCTGATAATGTCGGCAATTTTCTTCGAACTATCGGCGATCTCATGCATCGTTTTCACTACGCCATCCACCACTTTGCCGCCGTGCTGGGCGGTGTCGGAGGCACTTTGCGCCAGTTGCGAGGCCTGGCGGGCGTTATCGGCGTTTTGCTTCACTGTCGCGGTGAGCTGCTCCATGCTGGCAGCAGTTTCTTCCAGCGCGGATGCCTGCTGTTCCGTACGGGAGGAAAGATCGGTGTTGCCCGCCGCAATTTCACGGGTACCGGCATAGATGGCATCTGAACCTTCACGCACATGAGTGACGGTGTCAGTCAAAGAGCGTTGCATATGTGAAACGCTCTGCGCCAGGTCGCCCATTTCACTGCGCCCGTCAATGGTCAGGGTATTCGCCAGGTTACCACCGGCGATTTCGCGAATGTGAGCAATAATTTTTGCCAGCGGTGTAAGCAACATACGGCGAATGCCGTACCACGCCACCAGCAGAATTAATACCACCACCAGCGCGATAACCGCCAGTTGCCACTGGGCAAATCGGTAATCATCTGCGTTGTCAGTGACAATATCGCGATACAGTTTTTCACTGCTGAGGGCGTACTGAGCAAACGCTTCGCCCATTGCATTTTGCATTCCCTGGGTTGGCTGAGCGAAATAAGCTCCAGTATTGCCATAATCAAGATAATCAATCAGTTCAGTTAACGCTGTGTGATAGTTTTTATATTTTTCATCAATATTACGACTGGTAGCGACCATTTCAGGTAACGGTGCCATGCTTTTGAATTTTTTATAATGCGTCGCGGCCTGGGCCAATGTTTTCCTGGCGCTATCGAGCAATTCAACTTTGGCATTACTTTGCTGATTGGATGAATCCATCATCATCCGCACCGCTGAACGACTCAGGTTAATGCGCGTTTGCAGCATTAAATCCCAGGTTGACGTCAGCTCGCCCTGCTGTTCCCGTAATTGATTGGAAACCACAAAGCTCTTCTGGCTATGGTGAAGGGAAGAAAAAAACAGACTGCCGGAAATAAGCTGTAACAGTGCGAATACCCCCAGCACCATTACCAACAGCGTGACTACGCGGATACGGTTAATCATAAGGCACCTTCCTGAAAACAAGTTGATCTCGTTATCGGCAAGGAAGGGGGAAACTTTATTGCTGATGCCACCCGCCGCGAAATTGAAATAAAAAACCCGATGCGCAGATCATCGGGTTCATTTCAATTGAGGAAATCGGGAGAATTACGCCACTTCTGACGCCGCGCTATCTAACAGCGCCATCTCTTCGCTGTTCAGCAGTTTTTCGATGTTCACCAGAATCAACATCCGGTCGCCCAGTGCGCCCAGTCCTGTGAGATATTCGGTTGAAAGCGTCACGGCAAATTCCGGTGCCGGACGAATTTGCTCCGCCGTCAATGAAAGCACGTCTGAGACGCCGTCAACCACGATGCCGACCACCCGCTGTCCGAGATTCAGGACGATAACTACCGTGTTGTCGTTATAGTCCACATCCACCTGGCTGAACTTAATTCGTAAGTCAACAATCGGCACAATAACGCCGCGCAGATTCGTGACGCCTTTGATAAACGCTGGCGTGTTCGCAATCCGTGTCACCTGATCGTAGCCACGGATCTCCTGCACTTTCAGAATATCAATACCGTACTCTTCATCACCAAGGGTAAATACCAGAAATTCCTGGCCTGACGGCTCGCTGGCCAGCTTTGTTACATTCGTCATACCGGTCATATTGTTACCTTTTTACTCATTCAGGCGGCGGTGTTCGCCATACGTTGTTCGCGGTTTATCGCCTGCAAGGCGGAGACATCAACAATCAGTGCCACGCTGCCGTCGCCAAGAATGGTCGCAGCAGAAATGCCGGGGACTTTGCGATAGTTACTTTCAAGGTTTTTAACCACAACCTGGTGTTGACCAATTAATTGATCCACCAGCAAGGCGTAGCGGCGACCGCCACTTTGTAAGATCACCACAATTCCCTGGGTAGTTTCGGTTTTCGCGCCCGCGACGTTGAACACTTTCCACAGTTCGACGATGGGCAGATATTCACCCCGCACTTCCAGCACCCGCTCGCCGCCTGCCAGTGGATGCAGATCGGCTTCACGGGGTTGCAGTGATTCCATAACAGCATTCAGCGGCAGTATGAAAACTTCATCCGCAACGCGTACGGACATGCCGTCGAGGATGGCCAGCGTCAGCGGCAGTAAAATGCGGATCGTAGTGCCAGTACCCTGCTTCGACTGGATTTCGACATGACCGCCCATCTCCTGGATATTACGTTTAACGACGTCCATGCCGACGCCGCGCCCGGAGACGTCGGTGACCTGCTCTGCCGTGGAGAAGCCAGGTGCAAATATCAGCATCGCGACTTCGTCGTCGCTCATGTTTTCGCTTACAGTCAAACCTTGCGAGGCCGCTTTTGCCAGAATTCGCTCACGGTTTAGCCCTGCACCATCGTCGGTCACTTCAATGCAAATGTTGCCGCCCTGATGTTCGGCAGAAAGAATTAAATTTCCGACGCTGTTTTTACCTGCGGCGAGCCGTTTTTCTGGCAGTTCAATACCGTGATCGAGGCTATTGCGTACCAGGTGGGTCAGCGGGTCGATAATGCGTTCTATCAGGCTCTTGTCGAGTTCAGTAGAACTGCCCACCAGCGTCAGTTCTACCTGCTTGCCGAGTTTTCCCGCCAGATCACGCACCAGCCGGGGATAGCGACTAAAGACATATTCCATCGGCATCATACGAATCGACATCACTGATTCTTGCAAATCACGAGCGTTACGTTGTAACTGCCCCATGCTGGTAATCAAATCACCATGATTAACCGGGTCCAGTTCACTGGAGCGCTGGGCAAGCATGGACTGGGTGATGACCAGCTCGCCGACGAGGTTAATTAATTGATCAACCTTTTCTACCGCTACACGGATGCTGGTGGATTCACTACTGCGCGTCGTTTTTTCCCGCTCCACGCGACCGGTTGGCGCTTGTTCGGCTGCCAGTTTAAGCACTGGTGGGGTGGATATTTTGGGCGAGACTTCTACTGTTTCAAAGGTAATCTGATCGGCTTCAATCACAAAACAGAGTACCGCTGTGATGTCATCTTCGGCGATGTCGCCCGTTAATATTGCCGAGAGAGAATCCGTCCCCTTCACCACGTCAGTTAACGTTGTCAGATGCCCCAGCTCTTCTTCCAGCAGGTCGACTTCCCCGGCCTTCAGGCGCGAAAGGATAATTCGTCGCGGCGACTGACTGCGACTCTGCTCATCTTGCGGTTCACTTTTGGCAACCACACTTAATCGGGTCACTGCGGATGGCGTTTCGTCTTTCGCTTCTAATGCCAGTTGACGCAAGGCCTGGCAGATATAATCGAAGCTGGCAGCATCCGGCTCTTGCGACTGTTTATAAGCGTCGAGCTGTTCTTGCATGATGTCCTTCGTTTCCAAAAACAGATTGATAATGTCGGTGTTGAGTTGCATCTCACCTCGTCTGGCTTCATCGAGCAGGTTTTCCATCAGATGCGTGGTTTCCTGCAAAACGCTGAAGCCAAAGGTTCCTGCCCCTCCTTTGATCGAGTGGGCAGCCCGAAAGATGGCATTCAATTGTTCGGCATCTGGCGCTTCCGGCTGCAAAACCAGCAGATGCTGCTCCATGTCAGCCAACAGTTCGTCCGCTTCATCAAAAAATGTCTGATAAAAATCGCTTATATCCATGCTCACGCTGTCACCTCGGTTCGGCTGATGGCATTGTGGGAACACTGACCTGTGGTGCAACCTCAGGTTTTTCCAGGGCGCTTACTGGCTCATTCTGGCTTTCGGCGTTTTCATGCAAAATGGCCTGTTCGGCTTGTTTGTTCAGTACCAGCAGGCTGATGCGACGGTTGACGGCATCATCAGGTCCGCGATCGCTTAAGCGCATCGTTGCCGCCATGCCGACGACACGTAACACTTTGCCGCCATTCAACCCGCCAACCATCAGTTCGCGGCGGGATGCATTGGCACGATCGGCAGAAAGCTCCCAGTTGCTGTAACCTTTCTCACCGCTGGCGTAGGGAAAATCATCGGTATGACCCGAGAGGCTAATTCGGTTGGGAATACCGTTCAGTACGGGCGCGATGGCGCGCAGAATGTCGCGCATATAGGGTTCGACGTCGGCACTGCCAGTTCTAAACATCGGGCGATTCTGGCTATCGATGATCTGAATACGTAGACCTTCCTGGACCAGATCGATTTTGAGATGTGGACGTAACGCCCGCAGTTTCGGATCGGATTCAATCAACTGGTCGAGATCGCCACGCAATTTCCGCAATCGACTTTGCTCCATGCGTTTTTTCAGCTCTTCGATGTTCGGCTGCTTATTCACTTCCCCCTGGCTTTGGGTGTAATCATCACCCCCACCGGGAATTGGGCTTTCACTATTAGAAATGCGATCGCCGCCCGTAACCGCTGTCGCCAGCGGAGTCCGGAAGTACTCCGCAATCTGAATCAGCTCTTTTGGACTGGAGATAGAGATCAGCCACATCACCAGAAAAAAGGCCATCATTGCGGTCATAAAGTCGGCATAAGCAATCTTCCACGATCCATGTGCTGCCCCGTGGCTTTTGGCTTTGCGTCGTTTGACGACAATAATCGGATGCGCTTGATTCTTCATGCTTCCTCGGTTGTCGTCTGTTGTTGCGGATTTTTCACCGCACGCACATGCTCTTCCAGCTCAATAAACGACGGACGTTCGCTGGAATAGAGCGTTTTGCGACCAAACTCAACGGCGATAGGCGGTGCGTAACCGTTCAGATTTGAAAGCAGAGTGACTTTGACGCACTGCATCATTTTGCTGGTTTCGGCGCTTTTCTGACGTAAAACACTCGCTAATGGGGAAATAAATCCGTAAGCCAATAAAATACCGAGGAAAGTCCCCACCATCGCATGAGCGATAAGCGCCCCCAGCTCGGCGGCAGGACGATCGGCTGAACCTAACGCGTGAACGACCCCCATTACAGCCGCAACAATACCAAACGCCGGAAGTGAGTCCCCGACCAGCGCCAGACTGTTCGCCGGAACTTCTGCCTCGCTTTCGTGCGTCTCAATCTCTTCATCCATCAGGGCTTCGATTTCGAAGGTGTTCATGTGACCGCTGATAATCAGACGCAGATAATCGACGATAAAATCAAGCATGACGCTATCCGCAAGGATGCGTGGGTAGCTGGCGAAGATCTCGCTCTCACGGGGATTTTCAATATCACGTTCCAGCGAAAACATCCCCATCTGCCGCGATTTCGCCATCAACCGATAAAGCAGAGCCAGCAGATCCATATACATTGCTTTGGTGTATTTGGAGCGACGAAACAGCAACGGCAGCGCCTTCAGCGTGCCTTTAATCGCTTTGCCATTATTGCCGACGATAAACGACCCAATCCCTGCACCGGCAATAATCACCAGTTCAGCGGGTTGATAGAGTGCTCCAAGGCTTCCACCGGTCATCAAATAACCGCCGAAAACTGTACCGAGAACAACCAGGTAACCTAATAAGATAAGCACGACATCATCCTTCCACTGTTGACCATGACAGGATGTTCAGTCGTCAGGCGTTAACGCGCGATTGGGGCAAAAAAAAGCAGCGGTACGTCGTTACCGCTGCTGGAATGTTGCGCCACACCGTATAAGTTAAACAGCCTGTACTCTCTGTTCATCCAGCAGTTGTGGGATAATATCGGCAGGATTCTGGGAAAGTTTACGTCTTTTTACTGCCCGGGATGGCGGCTGACATAAGCTGCAGGCAAAGCTGCCAACAGGCTGGTGAGCGTGGGTAATAAAATTGCCGCCGCAGCAGTTGCAGCTGGAAAGTTGCAGTAATCCACTTTCAACAAACCGTACCAATGTCCAGGCACGGGTTAATGCCAGCAGCGGTCCGTCTTCTGCTTGCGGGCACTGTTCAAGGTATAAACGGTAGGCTTTGATCACCGCATCGACGCCATTACACAAGCCGGTTTTCAGTAAAAACTGCCATGCGTTACAGAACATTGAAGCATGAACGTTTTGTTCCCAGGTCATAAACCAGTCGGTTGAGAATGGCAGCATGCCTTTCGGCGGTGGGCTTCCGCGTAGTTCTTTATAGAGTTTTATCAGGCGTCCGCGACTTAACTGTGTTTCGCTTTCCAGCATCTGCAAACGAGCGCCCAGGGTGATCAATTCCATTGCCAGCTGAATATCCCGCGCTTCCTGAACAATGCTTTTTTCACTCATGATCAGGCCCTTTTCTTGCGCAGCGCTTCTTCAGGCTGATTAACATCATTCAGCAAGCGTGTTGAGAGCATGATGCCGGTATGAATTTGCTGGAGATCGTCAACGCGGGAATCTTGCGTCAATTGAGTAATCGTCTGGTGGCTGTCAAAACGGAAGTGACAAACCAGTTGATTGGTTTCTGCCAGCTTAACCATTTGCGGAAGAGTCAGTGCCGCTAATGTTGTCGCCATTTCTTCATTTATGCCGAGACGAAACATAGCGGACGCTTTGTCCTGAACAATCAGACGCTGTGCAAGTAGTAAATATGACAAGTTGATGTCATAAATGTGTTTCAGCAACTCGGAGGTATGCATTATTCCCACCCAGAATAACCAACTTTATTTTTATGCGGTCTCACCGCACCCCGTGATGTCGCCGGGAAGCCCCGGTAAAAAATAATTAGCATTAGAATAGTTGCGATAAGCTGCAATAAGCAGAACCACCTTTTTGGTTTAATAAGTCCTTACAAATAGAAAGGGGTCTTTACACTTATCTAAGATTTTTCCTAAATCGACGCAACTGTACTCGTCACTACACGCACATACAACGGAGGGGGGCTGCGATTTTCAATAATGTGTGATGCAGATCACACAAAACACTCAATTACTTAACATAAATGTATAAGTCATACTTTTGTTTTGGGTGTATTTCAATCTGTTAAAAAGTTTTTCGCAACGCTAGCAAGCAAAAATGAAACAGGAATAATCGAAATGGGATGTTGCGCACAGTTAAAATAACTCACCGTAAATAATCATCTGCTATAAATAATCACTTTCATGCAATACCAGATAAGCTATTTTTAAACAGACACTTACCGCACAACAAACTAATTAAATACAAAGAAAGGCAACAATCAACCTAATGTTAATAAAATGTTTTGCATATATTAACCACTTGTTTAATATGGGGAATCAGTACATTATTTTCTTATAAATACAGTTGAAATCATATGATAACCAAGAGTGATTGATTAATTGTCTTTACTAATGACCAGACTAATATTTACCTGTTTGACTGAGTTGGGATTGCGTCGTTTCTCCATTAGGAGTAAAGCTTTAATGTCACCTGAAGTTCACAGAATAAGGAACAGGTTATGAGCTATAGCAATATTCTTGTCGCCGTTGCGGTTACACCGGAAAGTCAGCAACTGCTGGCAAAAGCGGTATCTATCGCCAGGCCAGTAAAGGGACACATCAGTTTAATTACTCTCGCTTCCGACCCGGAAATGTACAATCAATTAGCCGCGCCGATGCTTGAAGATTTACGCAGCGTGATGCAGGAAGAAACGCAAAGCTTTCTTGATAAGTTAATTCAGGATGCGGGGTATCCCGTTGACGAGACGTTTATTGCCTACGGTGAGTTAAGCGAACATATTCTGGAGGTTTGTCGCAAACATCATTTCGATTTGGTGATTTGCGGTAATCACAATCACAGTTTCTTTTCGCGAGCATCCTGCTCGGCGAAAAGAGTGATTGCCTCTAGTGAGGTCGATGTGCTGTTAGTTCCACTTACGGGAGATTAACCGCTCCTACGCAAGCTTAGGAAAGGTAGCAACTTTATCGCGCTGCTGGCTTTCCGCGCTTCGCGGAACTATCTGCTTTAGGTCGCTAATGAAGCACTCCTGCCAGTGGTTAATATCGTTTTTCACGATAACGTCCAGCATCTCTGCATGACGGGAAATACGTTCCGCCAGCGACATAGTCAATGCACGATCCAGCGCAGCTGCAACTTCGTCACGATCGTAGGGGTTAACAATTAACGCCGACGTTAACTCGTTTGCCGCTCCCGCAAATTGCGAAAGAACAAGAACGCCCGGATTGGCTGGGTCCTGAGCGGCAACATACTCTTTTGCCACCAGGTTCATCCCGTCACGCAGTGGCGTCACTAAGCCCACGTCAGAGTAACGGAATATTTTCATCAGTAATTTACGGTCAAAATGCTGATTCAAATAATAAAGCGGCGTCCAGCCTAATTGCCCGTATTTACCATTAATTCGTCCAGCTTCATTTTCGAGCTGATGACGAATATCCTGATAGGCTTGCACATCACCACGCGACGTTGGTGCAATCTGGGTATAACGAATTTTACCATGATGCTGCGGATATTTTTCCAGCAACGCTTCATAGGCGAGAAAACGCTCTGGCAAACCTTTGGAATAATCCAGCCGTTCGACAGAAAAGATATTTTGTACGTTTTTCAATTCCGCTTTAAGTTGCGCCAGTTTTGGCGGCAGTGGCCCGGCAGCCTGTTTGGCTATTTCTTTCGGCTCAATGCCAATCGGGTAAACTTCCGTTCGAAATGCTTTGCCCCAGGCTGTATGGCTTTTTGCGCTACGCGTCGTGACGCGGGTCAGGTTAGAAAGGCAATCCAGGAACGCCAGACGATCGTTTTCTGTCTGGAACCCCAGCAAATCATAATCACAAAGCTGTTCAAGCAAGGTGTCATATGTCGGCAGCGCGTTGAAGATTTCCGGTGTCGGGAAAGGAATATGCAAAAAGAAACCAATGCGATTATTCACCCCACGTTTGCGTAATTCATGCGCAAAGGGCAACAGGTGATAATCGTGGATCCAGATAATGTCATCGTCTTGCAACAGCGGCAGTAATTTATCTGCCAGCAACGCATTTACGCGTAGATAGCCATCCCAGGCAGGACGCTGAAATTGCACCAGATCGAGCCGATAATGAAAAGCGGGCCAGAGAACGGCATTGGAGAATTTGTTGTAGTATTCGTCAAGGTCCTGTTCGCTGAGGTTAAAAGAGGCCCACGTAATGTTACCCTTTTTCACCTTTTTTAGCGGCTGATCCTCATTCCCTGTTTCACCGCTCCAGCCAAACCACAGTCCACCTGCGGCTTTCAGTGCCCCCAGTATGCCAACGGCAAGGCCACCGGCACTGGCGGCGTGCTCGTCTGGTGGTGCAATCCGGTTAGATACTACGACTAAACGACTCATAGTCATCACTCCTGTTATTTTCTCTTTTTTGTTGTAATGCGGTGGTTATCATTTCAAGCCAGCTCCAGACATCCGGCACGCCCGCCAGTCGCCATGATGCCTGAGTTGCACCTGTGCCAATTTTTACTGACATTCCGCCCAGCCGGTTAACGACTGCGAAGCCAGATTCATCGGTTAGATCATCGCCCAGAAATACGGGCGTTCGCCCGATAAAGGGAGCTTCCTGCATAAAAGCAGCAATCGCCTCACCTTTACTGGTACCTTTCGGTTTGATCTCGACAACACACTTTCCCTGCTGTAACGCCATTTGTGGCCAGATCTGAGTAATACGTTGCGCTAATGTCATTAATGCGTCTTCATGCTGCGGAGCCTGGCGATAATGCAGCGCAAAAGCCATGCCTTTCGCCTCCAGCTCCGCGCCCGGAAACTGGGCGATAGCCGTGTGCAGTTGCACGCTAATATCACGCGCAATCGCATCCGGCAGATGAACGATATGCGTTTTACCATTGATGTCACGGCGCTCCGCCCCATGCACGCCCGCTAACGGGAAGCGATAAGGTTTTGCCAGTGCGTCAAGCTCCACCATTGAGCGCCCTGAAATCAATGCCAATGCACCATCACTTGCGGTTGCCAGTAGCTGAAGTCCTTGCAGAATAGTGTCAGGCACGACGACCTGATCGGGATGCGGTTTGATTTCCGCCAGCGTTCCATCGAGATCAAAAAACCAGGCATATTTCGCGGATAGTTCAGGGGTTTCGGTTAACGGTTCTGTCACCCGGTTCTCCTCCTTCTCTTTTCTTATTGTGTTGCGCAGAACGCGCTTTACAGACATGTAAGTATAGACAGTGTGACGGGGGTCGCCATTTGCAACGAAGAACAGCCAACCGTTGTGGCGGCTGGCTGTGGTGGGAAAAAACGCTAAATTGTTGTGGAAAAAAGCATCAGACAGTGCGTTTCGCTTTTTGCTTGTAACGGTCGAAAATCACCGCTGCCAGCAGGATTAAGCCGCGAACCACGTACTGGGCGAAAGGAGAAATATTAAGCAGGTTCATGGCGTTTTCCACGGTGCCTAAAATTAAGATACCCGCCACCACATATGAGATTTTTCCGATGCCGCCTTTCAGAGAAACGCCACCTAAAACGCAGGCGGAGATAACAATCAGCTCATAACCAATCGACGTCATTGGCTGCCCACTGGTCATACGTGAAGCCAGAATAATTCCGGCTATCGCTGATACCAGACCAGAGAGAACAAAGATAATAATTTTGGTGCGAACAACCGGTACACCCGCCAGACGCGCAGCCTCTTCGTTCCCGCCAATCGCCAGGGTATTACGACCAAAGGTGGTTTTATTCAGCAGCAAGCCAAAGATGATCAGACACGCGACGGTGAGCCAGATTGGCGCAGGCAGACCGAACCAGTTGGCGTAACCAAGGGCAAAGAAGCTTTCATCTTCGATACCGACCGCTTTACCGTCTGAAATGATGTACGCCAGACCTCGAACAATCTGCATCGTTGCCAGTGTCGTGATCAGGGCATTTATTTTCAGTTTGGCGATAACAAAGCCATTGACCAGGCCACAGAGAACGCCCAGCAACAAACCCGCTGCCACGCCAATCCACAGGCTTTCAGTCAGGTTAATAACCACCGCCGTGGTGACACCCGCACAGGCAATTACGGAGGCGACAGAAAGGTCAAAGTCACCGGAAGCAAGGCAGAACAACATGCCACAAGCCACCATCCCCGACATGGAAATTGCCAGGCCCAACCCTTTCATATTAATGAAGGTGGCAAAATTTGGGACAAAAATGGCACAGGCGATAAAAAGCACCGCAAACACCACCAGCATGCCGTACTGATCCCAGATACGCCCGAAGCTGAATGACGACTTAGGTGCGCCAGACCCCGATGTAGAAACAGAAGACATCATACTCTCCTTTCTCAGGCAACTGCCTGGCTGACTTTAGGCATCGCAAGGCTCAGTGCCTGACGCTCATCTGCCTGCTCGTGTAACAATTCACCGGCGATTTCGCCTTCCCGCATCACCACAATCCGGTCGGCAACGCCGAGGACTTCAGGTAAGTCGCTGGAGGCAAACAGCACCGCCACACCCTGCGCCGCCAGCGCATAAATCACGTTGTAAATTTCATGCTTAGCACCAACATCAATGCCACGCGTAGGTTCATCCAGCAAAATGACCTTCATCTCTTCCGATAACCAGCGGCCCAGAATGGCTTTTTGCTGATTTCCGCCTGAGAGATTCATGATCAGTTGCTCAGCGCCCGGCGTTTTGATGTTGAGCGAACGAATGTGGTGATCGGCATTGTTTTCTTCCCAACCGTTGTTGATTACACAACCGCCAAGCACATGTTTACGTCTGGCACTGATGTTGATATTGTCGCGAACGGAGTGCACGGGAATAATGCCTTCCGCTTTGCGATCTTCCGGACAGAGCATCATGCCTGCGGCAATGGCGTGGCTCGGTTTACGAATATCGATCGGCTGTTGGTCGATATAAACCTGACCGGCGGTGATTTGCGTCCCGCCAAACATGCCTTTCATTAATTCGCTACGCCCTGCCCCGACCAGACCAAACAGACCGACAATTTCACCACTGCGAACCGCCAGACTTATTGGCGTACGCACGCCTGGTGCTTTCACAGCATCAAGACGCAGCCGCTCCTCGCCATAACTACGCGGTTGCCAGCCGTAGATATCGCCGATGTCGCGCCCAACCATCGCCTGTACCAGTGCGTCGTGGTCAACCTGCTGCATATCGGTAAAGGTTTTGACATAACGCCCATCTTTAAAGACAGTGATGGCATCGCTTAGGGCAAATATTTCTTCCATACGGTGAGAAACGTATAAGATCACCCGCCCCTCTTTTCGCAGTTCACGAATGACGCGAAAAAGATTGTCGATTTCACGGGCAGAGAGGGAGCTGGTTGGCTCATCAAAGGCGATAATTTTGGCATTACGCGCCAGCGCTTTGGCAATTTCAACCATCTGCCACTGACCAATGGAGAGATATTTCAGCGGCGTGTCCGGGTCAATATCCATACCAAGATGTTTAAGTTGTAAACCCGCCTCATAATTCAGCAATGAGCGATTCACAATGCCGCCTTTATGCGGCAGCTGGCCGAGATAGATGTTTTCCGCGACGGTCATTTCCGGCACGAGATGCAGTTCCTGGTAAATAATCGCCACCCCCGCGTTAAGTGCTGCGGTCGTGTCGGAAAAGGACATTTCCTGCCCATTAATCACTACAGAACCCGTGGTTGGCGCATAGTTGCCGCTGAGGATTTTTAAGAGAGTTGATTTTCCTGCGCCATTTTCACCCATCAACGCATGAACCTGACCGGCATAGCAATCAAAACTAATATCCGTCAGCGCCTTAACGCCGGGAAATGTTTTACCGATGCCGCGAAATGAGAGATACGGGGTAGACTGTTGCATAACGTCTCCGTGAATCACTGGTCGTTCACACCCCCTCTGCATCATGCAGAGGGGAATTTTTCCGGCAAATTACTTACCGCCTAAACCTTTTTTCTCCAGTTCTTCTTTAAAGTTGTCACGCGTGATCAGTACCACGTCGGTAACTTCGGTAAATTTTGGCGGTTCAACGTCTTTTGCTACCCAGTTGTAAAGCATTTCGCTGGATTTATAGCCATGTACGTCCGGGCTTGGCAGCAGGGAACCGTAGAAGCCGGTTGCCTGTGCCTTAGACAGTTCGCTCACCGCATCCACACCGTTAATACCGATACCGATGATATCGGCCGCTTTAAAGCCCTGACCTTCCGTCGCGCGTACGCCGCCCAGCACGGTGCTGTCGTTCATACCGACGATCAGCCAATGTTTAACTTCCGGATGTTGAACCAGCATTGAGTTGGCAGCGTCAAATGCCCCCGGGATGTCGTTAGATTTGGTAGGTACCTGATAAATTTGTTTTTCCGGGAATCCGGCCGCTTTCAGTGCGTCCATAGAACCCGTTGTACGGCGGCGGGCGGTATCCAGTTCGTTGGCGGTAATCACCATCACCGCGCTTTCTTTGACATCCCAGCCACGTTTCTGCATCTCTTTATACAGTTCCTGGCCCTGACGTTCGCCAATTTTAGTCGCCGCCATCATCACCAGAGGAACGGTATCCATTGGCTTACCTTTGGCGTTAACAAACTGGTCATCCACGGCAATGACTTTCATATCGTAGCCACGCGCTTTCGCGACGATGGCAGAGCCGAGTTTGGGGTCCGGAGTACAAATAACGAAACCTTTTGCGCCACTGGCTGCCAGGCTGTCGATCGCGTTCAATGTTTTTTCGCCATCCGGCACGGCAATCTTAATAACCTCAAACCCTAAATCCTTCCCGGCTTTATCGGCAAACTTCCATTCGGTCTGGAACCACGGCTCTTCCGGTTGCTTCACCAGGAAACCGAGCTTCAGGTTCTCCGCCATAGCGGATTGTGACATAACGGCTGCCAGACCAATGGCTGCCAGGGCTTTAGTAAATTTGTGCATGGTTCTCTCCAGCTTTAGTGTCGTTTTGTGTAGGGCAAAAACGAATGACATTCGTTAAATTAATCGGAAAACAAAGCATTACCTTTTAACTAAAAGATAAGTGACTGTGTTGACATAGTTTTAGCGAGAAATTAATTCTCCATAGGAGAGCAATATCACATCGCAGAATTACAGTGAGAACGTGCATAAATTTAGCGGGAAAAGACATAAGGAAAAGCCAATTTGTCTGACAAATTGTCTAGTGCACAGCAGATTAATCCATAAGATTAGCCTGGAAATCCTTGTTGTCTTTGGTACCCAGCGGGATGTCTTTTTTTTAACCAGTCAATAGGCCACATTACCTGGCGTTGAGTTTTTGCAATGGTGTAATAACCGCAACTCAAAGATGTGGAAAAAGCGCGTCATTCATTTCGCCATTAATTATCACCGTGTTCATTAATTAACAGAACACGTATACTGAGAGCCATATCGCAAAAATGAAAAAACGTTTTAAAAAATCATTGCTTCATCATGAATTCAAATTCACCGATTAATATCAACAAGATACAAAAAGCACTATCATTAAAATTCATTGCAGTTACATTGATTTCATCAATGAAATGTAAAAATATATAAACTTGATGATTTAAGCATTTTCTTATACCCGTTCAGACGTTATTCTTATTTCAGATCATCGTCAGAATTGACTCCACGATCACATTTCGGACCGGCAGAAAGGAATTATTCTGCAAACAGTAATTATGGTGTTTTGATTTATCTTGCACCTCTCCACTTCTGGATATAAGGATATTAGGTATGGCAACCGCTGGAATGCTTCTCAAACTCAACTCTCAAATGAACCGCGAGTTTTACGCATCCAATCTCTACCTTCACCTGAGTAACTGGTGTTCTGAACAGAGTCTGAACGGCACCGCCACTTTCCTTCGCGCCCAGGCACAGAGTAATGTGACCCAAATGATGCGCATGTTTAACTTTATGAAGAGTGTCGGCGCTACTCCCATCGTTAAAGCCATTGATGTTCCCGGTGAAAAACTGAACTCACTGGAAGAACTTTTCCAAAAAACGATGGAAGAATACGAGCAACGTTCAAGCACGCTGGCACAGTTAGCCGATGAAGCTAAAGAACTGAATGATGATTCAACCGTCAATTTCCTGCGCGATCTGGAAAAAGAACAGCAGCATGATGGCCTGTTGCTGCAAACCATTCTTGATGAAGTGCGCAGTGCGAAACTTGCTGGTATGTGCCCTGTGCAGACCGACCAACATGTTCTGAATGTCGTGTCGCATCAGCTGCATTGATCGTCATCGGCGCTAATGCAATTGCGCCGAAGAAGTTTTTGAGAAACCGCTGCCTCATCTTTTTGAAGCAGCGGTTTTTTAATGGGATTCGCCCTGTGGGGTAAACTTGAGTTCAATCAGCGCGATGGCTTTTTGGATTGCCCGCATGGTGACCGGGTCTGCGGCGGCGGGATGGTGAGTAAAGTCGATATTCTTCAGCTGGCTGGACATTTTTTCGCGAACTTCAACGGGCGCGATTACATCCAGAACGTCGAGAATTTGTTTGATAACCAACTGGCAAGCAACCACATCAGAAACCAGTTCCTGATCGGCATTCAGCGGCTGGGACATCGTAAACTCCTGATAGCATTTTGAAAGCCGTTATAGTAGCGGCTTCACATCTTCAGCGATAGTCACATCCACCGTCATCAGGACACAAAAAAACCTGCCGGAGCAGGTTTTTTGTTATCGGAACATATTGCCTGGCGGTACGTCTTTGAACGTCTTGCAATAGTTATTGAACATACTTTTCAGGATTTTGCGCAGTTTCATCGCGGCACTCCGACCATTTGTTATACAGGTGTTATTGTCTTTGCACTTATAATATGACAGCCATCACAAAAATCAATCTTTATGTGATGCAAATCACATAAATACCCCTTTAATGTTATAAAAATGATAATCAAAAAGCAGCCCCCCCATTTCTGACACCTACAGATGGCAAGAAATAGCGCCTGCCAGGCGTCTTTTTCGGCCATTGTCGCAGCGCTGTAACACGTAAAATAGTGCTTTCTCTTACTCTTCTGGCTGGACCATGAGACTTCTGATTCTGACTCTTTCATTAATAACGCTGGCGGGGTGTACGGTTACTCGCCAGGCTCATGTGGGCGAAGTTGACACGGCAACAGGTATTGTTCGGTTGGTTTATGATCAGGCTTTTTTGCAGCATGCCCGTACCGATCGTTATGTCAGTCGCGGGATCGCCGATCGCGCATGCCAGCAGGAAGGCTATACCCACGCTATCCCCTTTGGTCAGCCAGTAGGCAACTGTAGCCTTTTTGCGGGTTCCTTATGTTTGAATACGGAATTCACTTTGTCATATCAGTGCCATCATTCCGCCTTCCCTGTCTTTCTCTAAATGTTTTAATCAGCGAGGGGGATCTTCGCTGATTAAATAAATAGCGGTAATGCGTTTTATTCCCATTCGTATTTTTAATAATTGAAGTTTATATTTTACCTTTTGCAAATAATAAAATAACAAATTATAGTGACGCCACAGCAACAAATATAACCTTTGTGGAGCACTATCATGCTGAAACCAGAAATGATTGAAAAACTTAATGAGCAGATGAACCTGGAACTGTACTCTTCACTGCTTTATCAGCAAATGAGCGCCTGGTGCAGCTATCATACCTTCGAAGGTGCTGCCGCGTTCCTGCGCCGCCACGCCCAGGAAGAGATGACGCATATGCAGCGTCTGTTTGATTATCTGACTGATACCGGCAACTTACCGCGTATTAATACCGTTGAATCTCCGTTTGCTGAATATTCCTCACTTGATGAATTATTCCAGGAAACCTATAAACACGAACAATTAATCACGCAGAAAATTAACGAACTGGCTCATGCTGCGATGACCAATCAGGACTACCCAACATTTAATTTCCTGCAATGGTATGTTTCTGAGCAGCATGAAGAAGAGAAACTGTTCAAATCGATTATTGATAAATTAAGCCTGGCAGGCAAAAGCGGCGAAGGTCTGTATTTTATCGACAAAGAACTCTCTACCCTCGACACACAAAACTAATGTTCTCCGGCGGCAGGTTTACTGCCGCCGTTTCAAATCAGTGACGGCAAATCTTACTCTGATCGGTCGAAAAACCTTCTTCCGAAGGTATAAATTTGCCTTTTGCTGCCAGAAACGCTACCAGCTCTCCCGCTGTCATCCCTTCTGCCGAGCAGGTGTGAAAACGTGCCTGTTCACCAAAACGCGCTTTAATCGCAGCTTCCAGACTGGCATGCGTATATTGCTCGCCTGATTCAATCATCATATTTAACACTTCGTGACCGTGAATAGAGTCCATCGTTCCTCCTTAAAAAGGCCTAGCGTCGCGATTGCCGCTTACCAAGACTTTGCGCCAGCGCAGGACTGAACGCATTTTATTGTACATTTATATTTACACCACATGTAACGCCGGTTTGACGAACCAGCCGTTATGCCTTAACCTGCGCCGCAGATATCACTCATAAAGATCGTCAGGACAGAAGAAAGCGTGAAAAACAGAACTCTGGGAAGTGTTTTTATCGTGGCGGGAACCACAATTGGCGCAGGCATGCTGGCAATGCCGCTGGCTGCGGCAGGTGTTGGTTTTAGCGTCACGTTAATCTTGTTGATTGGGCTTTGGGCGTTGATGTGCTACACGGCGCTATTACTGCTGGAGGTGTACCAGCATGTCCCGGCAGATACCGGCCTGGGCACGCTGGCAAAACGCTATCTGGGACGCTACGGTCAGTGGCTGACGGGCTTCAGTATGATGTTCTTAATGTATGCTCTAACTGCGGCATACATCAGCGGTGCCGGTGAATTGTTGGCCTCCAGCATCAGCGACTGGACAGGTATTTCAATGTCGGCAACCGCTGGCGTGCTGTTGTTCACTTTTGTTGCCGGTGGCGTGGTTTGTGTCGGGACATCGCTGGTCGATTTGTTTAACCGTTTTCTGTTCAGCGCCAAGATTATTTTTCTGGTGGTAATGCTGGTACTACTGCTGCCGCATATTCACAAAGTGAATCTTTTAACCCTGCCGTTGCAACAGGGGCTGGCTCTGTCAGCAATCCCGGTGATTTTTACCTCATTTGGTTTTCACGGTAGCGTGCCGAGTATTGTCAGCTATATGGATGGCAACGTTCGTAAGCTACGCTGGGTGTTTATAACCGGTAGTGCGATCCCCCTGGTGGCATATATTTTCTGGCAGGTGGCAACGCTTGGCAGCATTGATTCAACAACCTTTATGGGATTGCTGGCTAATCATGCTGGATTAAACGGGCTGTTACAGGCGTTACGCGAAATGGTGGCCTCTCCGCATGTTGAGCTGGCAGTGCATTTATTTGCTGATTTAGCCCTCGCCACGTCATTTCTCGGCGTTGCGTTAGGCTTATTTGATTATCTGGCTGATTTATTTCAGCGTTCAAATACCGTTGGTGGACGGTTGCAAACTGGTGCAATTACCTTTCTGCCGCCGTTGGCGTTTGCACTGTTTTATCCACGAGGATTTGTGATGGCGCTGGGTTACGCCGGTGTGGCGCTGGCGGTACTGGCATTGATTATCCCTTCGCTGTTGACCTGGCAAAGCAGGAAGCACAATCCTCAGGCGGGTTACCGGGTGAAAGGTGGTCGTCCGGCGCTGGTGGTGGTGTTTCTCTGTGGTATTGCTGTGATTGGCGTGCAATTTTTGATTGCGGCAGGCTTGTTACCAGAAGTGGGGTGATTAGATTCTTATTGGGTGCCAGAATTAACGCTGACACCCAATGTGACCTCTTAATGCAGGCAGCACTGCTTAAATTTCTTACCACTGCCACACGGACAAGGATCGTTACGCCCCGGTTTCTCTTCTGCTTTGATCGGTTGCTGAACAGCTTTTTCCTGCGGATGCGCCATCCAGTATGCATGTAAATCAAGCGCCGCCAGCCGAATAGCATCTACGCTCTCTTCAAACGCTTCTGGCGACATCTTCTCTACCCGCTCGAAGTTTTCCTCAGTACCGTGCAGCGCAATCGCATCCAGCGCTGGTTTTAACGAATCGGGCAACGTTGACCAGTCAGAAAGTGCCACGCCCCGCATATAGCCAAAGCACCACTCCTCAACAATCGTCAGCTCGCTGCCATCGACTTCTCGCAAGCCGAATAACGGCTCAAACTGCTCCGGGAATTCGTTCAGACGCTCTGCGGTATCGGCCATATGCTGAAAAGCCAGGTTCATAAAGCGCGTCATCTCTTTCTCTGACGCCCAGCGCGGCACATAGTCAGCCCCACCCCACACGGCAACCAGCCACTGTGCCGGTTCAATCTCTTGCGGAGAACTCAACACCGCCGTCAATAAACCGTCCAGCTCCGCCACATCAAGAATGGCGTGGTCAGTGTTGTATTTGGTCAGAATATCGTCCAGCCATTCCAACTCACTTTCGTTTAACGGTCCCGTTTTCATACGCTTTTCCTTGTGGATCTCAACTCGCCAGCACCTATCTTACATGCCGGTCCGTATCAGAGATACTTTTTGAGTGGCTTTGCCGGTGATTAAAAATTAAGGAGGGTGTAACGACAAGTTGCAGGCACAAAAAAACCACCCGAAGGTGGTTTCACGACACTGCTTATTGCTTTGATTTTATTCTTATCTTTCCCATGGTACCCGGAGCGGGACTTGAACCCGCACAGCGCGAACGCCGAGGGATTTTAAATCCCTTGTGTCTACCGATTCCACCATCCGGGCTCGGGAAAAAAGTGGAGGCGCGTTCCGGAGTCGAACCGGACTAGACGGATTTGCAATCCGCTACATAACCGCTTTGTTAACGCGCCAAATTCTTCAGGCCTTTCAGCCAGACATCCGCTTGACGCCGATGTCTTTTAAACTGGAGCGGGAAACGAGACTCGAACTCGCGACCCCGACCTTGGCAAGGTCGTGCTCTACCAACTGAGCTATTCCCGCATTCATCAAGCAATCAGTTAATCACTTGATTTTATTATCGTCTGGCAATCAGTGCCGCCGTTCGATGCGTTGCATTCTACTTACCTGGCGCGATGAGTCAACGATATTTTTCACCACTTTTGATCGTTTGCTGAAAATTGCGCCGAAACGATCACTGATCAAGCAAATCTGCACGCGCAGCGCTCAAATATTGCAACATTGACCACAGAGTCAGTACCGCAGCCACAAAGAAAAGTGCAATACCGGCGTACTCAACCCAAATGTTCGGACGCCACAGCAGCCAGGCCAGCGCCACCATCTGGGCAGTTGTTTTCACTTTCCCAATCCAGGAGACAGCCACGCTACTGCGTTTACCCAACTCCGCCATCCATTCGCGTAGCGCAGAAATAATAATTTCACGGGCGATCATCGTTGCCGCCGGTAAGGTCACCCACCAGCTGTGATAATGCTCGGTTACCAGCACCATGGCGATAGCCACGAGAACTTTATCTGCGACAGGGTCAAGGAAAGCACCAAACCGGGTACTCTGGTTCCAGCGGCGTGCCAGAAAACCATCGAACCAGTCAGTCACCGCCGCGACGCAGAAAATGAGCGCGGCGGCAAACGGCGACCAGGTGACAGGCAGATAAAAGACCAATACAAAGAATGGGATAAGGATGACACGGAACAGTGTAAGCAACGTAGGGATATTAAATTGCATAATGACGGGTAACTATCTGTTGTCAGTAAGATTACCCCTATGTTGCTACAGAGACATCAATGTTTCAACGACCAGAAGATCTTTTCTGCCAGACCTTGCGAAATACCCGGCACTTTTGCAATTTCCTCAACGCTGGCGTTACGTAAACCTTGCAAACCGCCCATATATTTCAACAACATTTGCCGACGTTTTGGCCCGACGCCTTCAATGGTTTCCAGGGAACTGGTATTTTTGACCTTCGCCCGTTTCTTACGGTGCCCACCAATCGCGTGATCGTGAGATTCATCGCGTATATGCTGGATAACATGCAGCGCGGGAGAATCTGGCGGCAAACTGAATCCCTCACCTTCCGGCTCAAAGAACAGCGTTTCCAGCCCAGCCTTACGATCTGCACCTTTGGCAACGCCAAGTAGCAGCGGATGATTTTTATCCCATGAGACATCCAGTTCGGCGAAGACATTTTTCGCCTGCGCAAGCTGGCCTTTGCCGCCGTCGATAAGGATCACATCCGGGATCTTACTGTCGTCAATGGCTTTACCATAACGCCGACGCAGCACCTGATTCATCGCCGCATAATCATCGCCCGGCGTGATGCCAGTAATGTTATAGCGCCGATACTCCGCACGCAGCGGGCCGTTAGCATCAAACACCACACAGGAAGCGACGGTTTGTTCACCCATGGTATGGCTGATGTCAAAGCACTCCATCCGCTTCACTTCCGGTAATTTCAACACGCTGGCAAGCGCGGTCAGTCGCTGGTGAACGGTAGATTGCTGCGAAAGTTTGCTGGTTAAGGCCGTCGCCGCATTGGTGCGCGCGAGTTTCAGATAACGCGCCCTATCGCCGCGAGGTTTGGTTTGAACATTAATCTTGCGTCCTGCCAGTTCTGAAAGGGAATCGGCGAGCAGCGTTTTATCGCTAAGATTAAAATCGAGCAGGATCTCACCCGGTAAGGTGCGCATCTGGCTGCCTTGTAAATAGAACTGACCTACGAAGGTTTCCACCACCTCGCTCAGTTCCGTACCGCCAGGCACTTTCGGGAAATAGCTACGGCTGCCGAGCACTTTGCCCTGACGAATGAACAATACGTGGACACAAGCCATGCCCGCATCGAACGCCACACCAATAACGTCAAGGTCGTCGCCGGTATTGGACACAAACTGTTTTTCGGTGACGCGTCGCACCGCCTGAATTTGGTCGCGAATACGTGCCGCTTCTTCAAACTCCAGATTCTGGCTGGCAGTTTCCATACGGCTAATGAGTTGCGTAAGCACCTGATCATCTTTGCCAGACAAAAACAGGCGCACATACTCGACCTGCTGAGCGTATTCTTCTTCACTCACCAGTCCTTCAACGCACGGTCCCAGACAGCGCCCTATCTGATATTGCAGACACGGACGCGAGCGATTGCGATAAACACTATTTTCGCACTGGCGAATGGGAAAAATCTTTTGCAGTAGCGCCAGTGTTTCACGTACGGCATAGCCATTCGGGAACGGGCCGAAATATTCACCTTTGGCATGCTTCGCTCCACGATGCATAGCCAGACGCGGGTGAGTATCGCCACTCAGGAAGATAAAGGGATAAGATTTATCATCGCGTAGCAAAACGTTGTAACGCGGCTGATAGAGTTTGATGTAGTTGTGTTCCAGCAACAGCGCTTCGGTTTCTGTATGAGTAACCGTTACATCAATTTGCTGGATCTGGGCGACCAGCGCTTCGGTTTTGCGCGAAGCGAGGTTGCTACGGAAATAGCTGGAAAGCCGTTTTTTCAGGTCTTTCGCTTTGCCGACATAGATAACCGTACCACCAGCATCGTACATGCGATAAACGCCTGGCTGGCTGGTTACGGTTTTTAAAAACGCTTTTGCGTCAAACTGATCACTCACTGACTTGATAATGTCTCCGCATTACACAGACCATGGCGAATTGCCAGGTGAGTCAGCTCAACATCGCCATGAATGTTTAGTTTACTGAACATACGATAGCGGTAGCTGTTCACCGTTTTCGGACTGAGATTGAGCTGTTCTGAGATCTCATTGACCTTCTGGCCCTTAGTGATCATCAGCATAATCTGCAATTCACGTTCAGACAAACTGGCAAATGGACTTTCTGTTTTTTCTGGTTCGATCTGGCTTAATGCCATTTGTTGAGCGATGTCAGAAGCAATGTAACGCTGCCCAGAATAGACAGAACGAATCGCACTCACGACTTCCTGCGGAGCCGCGCCTTTGCTGAGGTAGCCAGCAGCACCGGCCTGCATGACTTTCGCTGGTAAAGGGTTTTCTGTATGGACAGTAAGCATGATGATTTTGACATCAGCTGTGGAACGCGCGATTTTACGCGTTGCCTCAAGGCCGCCAATGCCCGGCATACTCATGTCCATTAGCACCACGTCAACGGCATTTGCCCGGCACCACTTAACGGCGTCTTCACCGCACGATGCCTCACCGACGACTTTTATACCCTTTATATCTTCCAGAATGCGTCGTATCCCTGCGCGCACCAGTTCGTGGTCATCAACAAGTAGAACGTTGATCAAAGGAATATCTCCAGAAATAGGGATAACGCTACTGATAGTTAGTCATTCGTATATTAGCGGTTTTTATTGCAACTTTGAAACGTTAAAAATGGTGGGTATTCGATTTTTCTCTCGTTTTTGTAAATTCGATTGTCCACAGTTATGGTCACGCCCGTCACCAACGGCTCCGGGATCGTTTCACAGTAAGCCCTGCGATGAAATGTGACAAAAATTGACTTTATTCAGCAAAAATGAAAATCAGCCCGCTGAATATGTAACATTAATTAACCCGAACAATACGGGCAAAAAACATTCATGATAAAAATATTTATTGGTCATTATATTAACACATTTAATAGCACCGTTGACGGCACGCTCAAAAAACAACCACTGCTATTTTTAGCAAAGCTTATGGTATACTCCGCCGCCTTAACATTTTTCACCGCAAATTTTCATTGCAACATGACGAGGAAAATAAATGAGTACGCCTGATTTTTCTACTGCCGAGAATAATCAAGAACTGGCAAATGAAGTCTCCTGCCTGAAAGCGATGCTGACGCTGATGCTGCAGGCGATGGGACAAGCTGACGCGGGCCGCGTGATGTTAAAGATGGAAAAACAGCTTGCGCTGATCGAAGACGAAACCCAGGCTGCAGTATTTTCCAAAACGGTTAAGCAAATTAAACAAGCCTACCGTCAGTAATATAAAACCGGCTGAGAGCGTGTCTTTCAGCCGGTTTTTGCATCTGGCACGCAGAAAGAAAAGCGATCAAATTAAGCCAGTAGCGGCCGCGTAACAGGCCACTTGGGTCTTATTCGGTGCATTGATTTTTTTCTGCATGTTTTTCTGATGGAAATTGACCGTATTCTCAGAGATTGACAAAATCATCGCTATCTCTGCTGATGTCTTCCCTTCCGCCGTCCATTTCAGAATTTCTTTTTCGCGCTTGCTGAAATTCATCTCTGGCGTCATCACTATTTCATCATTTAAACGCATTAGAGCCATCAGACTTTCGCGCACCAGTAACTGCATTTTTAATTGCAGTTCATCACTAAGAATGGGTATTTCGCGCGTGCTGCAACGGGAAAAGGACAAAAAGCCCAGCGCCCGATTTGGCAGCATTAAATACTGAGTGACACCGCGGCGTAAACCATGTGCGCGCGCAGCTTCCCATAACGGCTGTGCTTCGCTGAATAAGTCATCATTCCACATTAAATGGCCCTGACTAAAGTTTTCAGGGTTCAGCACCGGATCAATTGCGAGAAAATTTTTTGCCTGATAATAACTAACCCACGACTCAGGGTAATTGGTGTAGAAAGCCACTTTAGGTCGCGTGAATGGTACCGGGTGGCGAACACATAACGAATAGTAATCGTACTCCAGCTGCTGAGCCTGAAGCTCTATTTCATGGTAGACCTCTTCTGCGGCCTCCATCCTCTGAAAACGCAACAGCATCGTGCGAAGCCAGCTGAAAAAATCCGTATCCTGCATAGTAAACCGCAACGCCCCTGAGAGTGAGTATCATTTATAATGATAATTCAAACTATCACATAAATAAGATTTATATATAATTTATATTATTCAGGCAATGAATTACTTTTGCAAGCCATCGCATTCTCTTATGTTATTAATGAGTTATGCTGATTTGTTAAGCAGTTTTATCACGTTTGAAGTGGCGCACCGCCCCGACTGGTGAATCGTCGGGGCTGATTTTTTCTTATTATTGCAGCAGAAACTTCTCGAGGAACTGGCGGGTGCGAGGCTGCTGAGGATCGGCAAATAACGCTTTTGCTACCCCCTGCTCGACTATCCGCCCCTGGTCCATAAAAATCGCCCGGTCCGCAACATCCCGGGCAAAGCTCATTTCGTGCGTCACAATCACCATCGTGCGCTTTTCCTGCGCCAGCTGACGAATGGTGTTCAGGACTTCGCCCACCAGCTCTGGATCCAGCGCCGACGTTGGCTCATCAAACAAAATCACTTCAGGACGCATTGCCAGAGCACGCGCAATCGCAACGCGCTGCTGTTGACCGCCAGACAAACGACGTGGATAACTGGTTTCTTTACCGGCCAGCCCAACTTTCGCCAGCAGCTCGCGAGCGCGCGCCGTGGCCTCTTCTTTCGGTTCGCCTTTGACGATCACCGGCCCTTCAATAATGTTTTCCAGCACCGTACGATGTGGAAACAAATTAAAGTTCTGGAAGACAAACCCGACGTGTTGACGCAACTGGCGAATCAGCGATTTTTGCTGACTTAATGAACGTGCAGTATCAATAGTGATATCGCCAACGGTGATGGTTCCCGCTTCCGGTTGTTCCAGCAGATTTATGCTGCGTAGCAACGTGGTTTTACCGGAACCACTCGGACCGATAATTGCCACTACTTCGCCAGGCTTTACCTCGAGGTCGATACCGTGCAGCACCGTCTGACCGTGGAATTTTTTCACCAGGTTCTTAACTTCAATGGCACTCATTTGGGTTCCCTCTCCTGGCGATTAAGTTGATTCTCAAAATGGTTCTGCAACGTCGATAACACAGTCGCCATAATCCAGTAGATGAGCGAAGCCGCCAGATACATGGTGAACACCTCCAGCGTGCGCGAGGTAATCAACTGCGCCTGACGGAACAGCTCCGGCACCTGGATTGTCGCGGCCAGCGACGTATCTTTTACCAGGCTGATAAAGCTGTTCGACAGCGGCGGCAACGCCACCCGCGCCGCCTGTGGCAAAATCGCGCGACGCATGGTCTGCCACGGCGTCATACCAATACTGGCAGCAGCTTCCCACTGACCTTTATCAATAGAAGAAATGGCGGCACGCAGCGTTTCGGCAGCATAGGCGGCAGTGTTTAGCGACAGACCAATCATTGCTGACGGAATGGGATCTAGTTCGATGCCAAACTGCGGCAAGCCGTAATAGATCATAAACAGTTGTGCGATGAGTGGCGTACCACGAAAAATAGAGATATAAAAACGCGCCAGCCAGCGCACGGGCCAGATTGGCGAAAGGCGCATCAGCGCGAGAATAAACCCTAGCAGTAAGCCAAAAAACATACCGCCGATACTGAGTTGCAGCGTATACCCAGCCCCTTTCAGCAGGAACGGCAAGGAATCAATAACCAGTTGTATACTTTCTTGCATGAGCATTTCCGGAGCTAAACGTGGGGATGATAGGCGAACAGCGCAGGCGCGCCGCCGGTATGAATAAACAGAATCGGCCCTTCATCTTTGAAGCGTTTCTGACTGATACCGTCAATCAGCCCCGCCATCGCTTTTCCGGTATACACAGGATCAAGCAGAATGCCTTCCAGCCGCGCCAGCAATTTCACTGCTTCCATGCCTTCGTCGTTCGGCACGCCGTAGCCAGGTGCAAAATAGTCATCCCAGAGTAAAATTTCCGCTGATGCGGTCAGCTCCAGTTCTTTCGCAATCGCCTGTTGGAGGTTAACCACTTTCGGCAATTGATCGGCAACAGAACGCGACACGGTCACGCCAATCAGCTCGCTTTCAGGCATCAGGTGTTCCAGCCCAACAGCCAGTCCGGCGTGAGTTCCGGCACTGCCCGATGCGACCACCACCGACGAAATATTAACCGCCCCTTCACACTGTTGCGCGATTTCCAGCGCACTCTCCACATAACCCAGCGCGCCCAAAGCATTAGAACCGCCAACCGGAATGACATACGGGCGAAAACCTTGTGCTTCGACTCGCGTCGCCAGCTCTTCCAGTTGGGCATTGGGATCGGTCAGTGCGTCGCACATTTCAATCTGGGTATTGAACAGATCCAGCAACAAACGATTGCCGTTGGTTAAATAGTTTTCTGCGGTTGTGCCAATAGGATTTTCCAGCAGCGCCACGCAGTGCAGACCGAGTTTCGCAGCGACTGCGGCAGTCTGGCGCACATGGTTAGACTGGATCGCCCCGGCAGTAATCAGCGTATCGGCACCTTCGCGCAGGGCATCTGCCGCGAGAAATTCCAGCTTACGTAATTTATTGCCGCCCATTGCCATGGGGGTGACGTCATCCCGTTTGATGAAAATTTCCCGTCCAAGATAATCAGAAAAGCGCGGCAGATATTCGAGCGGCGTTGGCGCGCCGATAAACTCCAGCCGTGGAAAACGGGTTAAATTATGCAGTGGCATAACAGCCTCCGATGTGTGTTGTTGTGATTTTCTTATTATGCACGCTGAAAACGCGTAAATAAAAAAGGCGCTAGTGAAAGCGCCCTTTTTTGTCATTATGCTGATTATTTGGTCACATCAGCACCAAACCATTTTTCGGAAAGGGCTTGCAAAGTGCCATCTTTTTGCATTTCCGCAATTGCATCATTCACCGCTTTCAGCAGGTCTTCATTTCCTTTACGCAGCGCCACGCCAGACTCCTGACGGGAGAATGCTTCACCGGTTACTGCCAGCGTATCGTTGGTTTTCTTCACCAGATCCAGCGCCGCCAGACGGTCAACGAGGATCGCATCGATACGGCCTACGCGCAGATCCTGATATTTGGTCGGGTCATCATCATAGGTACGCACATCGACGCCCTGAACATTCTGACGCAGCCACTCTTCATAGTTGGTGCCCAGACCGACACCCACTTTTTTGCCTTTCAGATCATCAGCCGTTTTAATGGTGCCTTCGTTACCTTTTTTCACCAGCGCCTGAATACCGGAAATGGTGTACGGGGTAGAGAAATCGTATTTTTTCTTGCGCTCGTCAGAAATGGTGACCTGATTAATCACCACATCAATGCGTTTAGAGTCCAGCGACGCCAGCATACCGTCCCATTTGGTCGGTTTTAGTGACGCCTCAACGCCAAGATGTTTTGCCAGCTGTTGGGCAAATTCCACTTCAAAACCGGTTAATTTGCCGTCATCCCCCTGAAAACTGAACGGCGGATAAGTTCCTTCCAGCCCTACCAGCAGCGTGCCGCGCTCTTTGACTTTATTAAGCAGACCTTCATCTGCAAAACTTTTAACGCTCATACCCGCAACCAGCGCCACGGCCATCACACCCATCAATGCCTGACGTCCCAGATGTGCTAATTTCATATTCACCCCGAATGTTGTTATGTCTGTTTGCAGTGTAGAGCCATTGTTTGTAAACACAAAAACAACTCCGCTACATCTTATTCTTATTTAATATATATCAGAAGCAGGCAGGCTGGAGGATTTCTGCACAAGTCCGGTACACGTTTGACGCTGATAGTGTTGATACTTCCGTAACGCGATGCGGTAATTGTTGGTGCTGGTGGAGGGCAGCCACGGGGCGAGGATTTCATCAAGGAAACCGTCCTGCAGCTGATCGAGGGAAATATTTTGCTCGTGTAGATGATTCCCCAAACGGCGCAGACGAACGACATATTCACGCACCGTACCAGGGCTCATTTCAGTTTGCTCAAAAAGAAATTGCTTAAAGCCGATAATATCGAAAAAATCACTCTGCGTTTTGCAATGTAAATCACCGCAAAATCGGCACAATGCTGCCCATGATTGTTGTTCCACTTGCCAGCCATTTTCATCAAGCAGCGTGTCCAGGCGGGAAATCTCGATTTTATTCACTATTTTGCCGTCGCGAACTAAGGTAATGCGATCGAGTAATTTACGGCAATGCGCGCAATGGGTCTGGCTGTGTTTAAAGTCTTTAAGATAGCGGCTTAATGGCCGTCTTTTCAGGTGCTGCACCATCATTAAGAACTCCTGGTAGTCAAAATTAAAGTGCGGCATTTACTGACGTTATAACTTACCCAGTTTAGTGCGTAACCGTTTAATGGCCTGGCTGTGTAACTGACTGACCCGCGATTCCCCGACCTCCAGCACCGCGCCAATCTCTTTGAGATTCAGCTCTTCCTGGTAATAGAGGGTTAATACCAGTTTTTCGCGCTCCGGCAACGTTTCGATAGCTTCCATCACCCGCTGGCGCAGATTACTGTCCAGCAGTTGTTGTAGCGGGTTTTCTCGCTGATGATCATCAGTAACTAGTTCGATGCTATCGCCGTGCTCTTCGCGCCACTCATCGTAGGAGAAGAGCTGGCTGTTATTGGTGTCGAGCAACATTTGGCGATAATCGGCAATATCGATCCCTAAACGTTCCGCAACCTCAGTTTCCGTGGCGTTGCGGCCAAGTTCCTGCTCCAGTTGCCCTATTGCCTGTGCCACTTCACGCGCGTTGCGTCGCACGCTGCGCGGCACCCAGTCACGGCTGCGAAGTTCATCCAGCATAGCGCCACGGATACGCTGCACTGCGTAAGTTGTAAATGCCGTTCCTTGTAGGGCGTCATAGCGTTCGACGGCATTAAGTAACCCAATGCCGCCCGCCTGTAGCAGATCGTCAAGTTCCACGCTCGCGGGCAGTCGAACCTGCAGGCGCAATGCTTCGTGACGCACCAGCGGGACATAACGCTGCCACAGCGAGTGTTTATCCATTACACCTTCAGCGGTATAGAGTGAATTCACGATAAACAGCCCTGCGTTATATGAGTTATCGGCATGATTATCCGTTTCTGCAGGGTTTTTAATCGGACGATTAGTGGGTGAAATGAGGGGTTATTTGGGGGTTACCGGTAAATTGCGGGCAGAAAAAACCCCGCCGGTGGCGGGGTCAGGCAGGTTAAGGCCATTAGCCTTGTAACAGAGACAGAACTTGCTGCGGTACCTGGTTGGCTTTAGACAGCACGGAGTTACCCGCCTGCTGGATGATCTGTGCTTTCGACATGTTGGACACTTCGGTCGCATAGTCGGCGTCCTGAATACGGGACTGCGCTTCAGACAGGTTGGTAGTGGTGTTGTTCAGGTTGGTGATAGCGGAATCGAGACGGTTCTGCACGGCACCTAGAGAAGAGCGGAATTTGTCGACTGTTGCAATAGCTTTATCCAGAAGCGCCAGCGGATCCTCAGTTGAAGCACCTTCAAATTGCTCAGTCGCAGTTGTAGTTACCTTACCATTAGTATCAGTAACATCACTTAAATTCAGATCAGTTAACTCAAGAGCTGTTGCTCCATTCTTAAGAATGTCTGCCGCATCACCAGCAGAATAGTTTTTGCCTTGAAGTGTGACGAAACCTTGAGCTGCGCCGTCTTTATCTGCTGAAACTTTGATCAGCTGATCTGTTTGCTTGGCATCGTCAACACCGTTCGCATAATCATCATAAGTAACATCAATGGTGTTTAAGGTTACTTTACCTGAAGCGGCATCAACAGAAGCAGCATAGAAGTCTTTACCTGACTGAACAACATAATCAGCTGTTGCCTTACCATCTTTATCAAGGATGTTGTGCAGCGACAGGCTTGACGTATCGGATACACCCAATTTAGTTGCAATTGCTGCAGACTCATCAGTATTACCGAAGTTAACATCAACAGGTTTATCGCCAGCGTCTTGCGGGATAGATGTGATAGCATTGCTGACATTAAGAGAGTTTTTAGAAACTGAGAAGCCATTCAGCCCCAAAGTTGAAGAATCAATTTTCTTCAGATCGATGGAGATAGTTTGACCATCATTCGCACCAACCTGAATTTTCATTGAACCATCTTTGGAAAGAACATTAACGCCGTTGAACTGAGTCTGACCGGATACGCGGTCAATTTCATCGAGACGGGATTTGATTTCGTCCTGGATTGAAGATAGGTCAGAATCAGAGTTAGTACCGGTAGTGGCCTGAACGGTCAGTTCACGAACACGCTGCAAGTTGTTGTTGATTTCAGACAGTGCGCCTTCAGTGGTCTGCGCCAGAGAGATACCGTCGTTGGCGTTACGTGCGGCCTGAGTCAGACCTTTGATGTTAGAAGTGAAGCGGTTAGCAATCGCCTGGCCCGCAGCGTCATCTTTAGCGCTGTTAATGCGCAGACCAGAAGAGAGGCGCTCGATAGAAGTCGACAGCGCAGACTGGTTTTTGTTGATGTTGTTCTGAGTGATCAGCGAGAGGCTGTTGGTATTAATGACTTGTGCCATGATTTCTTTTCCTGTTTTCAAGTCTACGGTTTAAGTATTGGGCTTCCACCCTTCGGCTTCGTCGCCGTCAACCCTGTTATCGTCTGGTCACTCACAACCTTTAGAATTTTTTTCTAGCGGTCGAAATACTCCCCTTCCTCGTTGCTGTTCGTGTCATTAAGCCAAAAAATAAATCGTAAACTTTGCCCCGCTTACGCCGATAACCCCGATATTCGTTCTATACGTCGCATGATTAAGGAATCTATATGGCTAGTATTTCAACGCTTGGGGTTGGGTCGGGGCTGGACTTAAGCAGCATCCTTGACAGTCTGGAGGCGGCAGAAAAATCTACCCTGACGCCGATATCAAAACAGCAAAGCTCTTATACCGCGAAACTGAGCGCCTACGGGACGCTGAAAAGCGCACTAGAGAGCTTCCAGACAGCCAACACAGCACTGAATAAAGCCGATTTATTTACCGCCACCTCAACCACCAGCAGTTCATCGGCTTTCAGCGCCACCACCACGGGCAGCGCGATTGCCGGGAAATACACCATTAGCGTTAGCCAACTGGCGCAGGCACAGACGCTGACCACCCAAAATAGTCAAAAAGACAGTAAAGCTGCCATCGCCACCAGCGATAGCGTACTAACCATCCAGCAAGGTGGCGGTAAAGATCCGGTCACGATTGATATCAGCGCGGCTAACTCGTCACTTTCCGGCATTCGCGATGCCATTAACAACGCCAAAGCTGGTGTCAGCGCCAGTATCATCCATGTGGGTAACGGCGAGTATCGTCTGTCCATCACTGCTAACGATACGGGCAGCGATAACGCTATGAAACTTAGCGTCAGCGGCGACAGCGCCCTGGAAAGTTTTATGGGTTACAACGGAACGTCGGGTGATAGCAGCAATGGCATGATTGAAAGCGTCACTGCGCAAAACGCCAAACTGACAGTCAATAACGTTGAGATTGAAAACAGCAGTAACACTATCAGCGACGCGCTGGAAGATATCACCCTCAACCTGAATGACGTCACCACCGGTAATCAGACACTGACCATCAGTAAAGACACATCCAAAGCTGAAAATGCGGTTAAAACGTGGGTGGATGCCTATAACTCATTGCAGGATACGTTCAGCAGCTTAACCAAATACACCGCTGTCGATGCCGGAGCAGAGAGTCAGGACTCCAGCAATGGCGCATTACTCGGTGACTCCACACTGCGTACCATCCAGACTCAGCTTAAAACCTTGCTCGCCAATACTCACAGCAGTTCAAACTATAAAACGCTGGCACAGATTGGCATTACCAGCGATGCCAGTACCGGCAAGCTGGAAATCGCGACCGACAAACTGCAAACGGCGCTAAAAAAAGATGCCGCTGGCATCAGTGAAATGTTTATAGGTGACGGTAAAAGTACAGGGGTAACCACCGGCATTAGTAGCAACCTAACCAGTTGGCTCTCTTCCACCGGGATAATCCAGGCCGCAAAAGATGGCGTCAGCAAAACGCTGAATAATTTGACCGACCAGTACAACGCAGCCAGTGAGCGTATCGATACCTTAATGACGCGCTATAAAGCCCAGTTCACCCAATTAGATGTGTTAATGAACTCGCTTAACTCCACCAGTAGCTATCTGACACAGCAATTCGACACCTCAAATAGCAACTCGAAATAATCTTCAGGAGAAACTATGTACGCGGCAAAAGGCACCCAGGCCTATGCACAAATTGGCGTCGAAAGCGCCGTAATGAGCGCCAGCCAACAGCAGCTGGTCACCATGCTATTTGATGGAGTGCTGAGCGCACTGGTTAGAGCGCGCCTGTTTATGCAGGACAACAATCAGCAAGGCAAAGGCGTCTCTTTATCAAAAGCGATCAACATCATTGAGAACGGGCTGCGGGTGAGTCTTGATGAAGAGAGCAAAGACGAATTAACCCAAAACTTGATTGCTCTTTATAGCTATATGGTCAGGCGTTTGCTGCAAGCCAATTTACGCAACGATGTCTCCGCAGTCGAAGAAGTGGAAGCATTAATGCGCAATATTGCCGATGCCTGGAAAGAGTCTTTACTCTCCCCTTCTTTGATTCAGGACCCAGTCTGATGAACCACGCACCGCATTTGTATTTCGCCTGGCAACAACTCGTCGAAAAAAGCCAGCTCATGTTACGCCTGGCAACGGAAGAACAATGGGACGAACTCATCGCCAGCGAAATGGCGTATGTGAATGCGGTGCAGGAGATTGCACATCTGACTGAAGAGATTGACCCGTCCATCACGATGCAGGAGCAGCTCCGCCCGATGCTGCTCCTGATTCTCGATAACGAAAGCAAGGTAAAGCAGTTATTACAGATTCGGATGGATGAACTGGCGAAACTGGTCGGTCAGTCATCGGTGCAAAAATCGGTGTTAAGTGCCTATGGCGATCAGGGCGGCTTTGTGCTGGCTCCGCAAGATAACTTCTCGTGAATCTTAACGAGCTAATGGCTCGCGAATAATCCGATTACGGCTACGCTTCTAATGTTCCCCTTGAATGGAGTCGAAGAATGCGTAATCCCACGCTGTTACAATGTTTTCACTGGTATTACCCGGAAGGCGGTAAGCTCTGGCCTGAACTGGCCGAGCGCGCCGACGGTTTTAATGATATTGGTATCAATATGGTCTGGTTGCCGCCCGCCTATAAAGGCGCATCGGGCGGGTATTCGGTCGGCTACGACTCCTATGATTTATTTGATTTAGGTGAGTTTGATCAGAAAGGCAGCATCCCTACTAAATATGGCGATAAAGCACAACTGCTGGCCGCCATTGACGCCCTGAAACGTAATGACATTGCGGTGCTGTTGGACGTGGTAGTCAACCACAAAATGGGGGCGGATGAAAAAGAAGCTATTCGCGTGCAACGTGTAAATGCTGACGATCGTACGCAAATTGACGAAGAAATCATTGAGTGCGAAGGCTGGACGCGTTACACCTTCCCCGCGCGTGCCGGGCAATACTCGCAGTTTATCTGGGATTTTAAATGTTTTAGCGGTATCGACCATATCGAAAACCCTGATGAAGATGGCATTTTTAAAATTGTTAACGACTACACCGGCGAAGGCTGGAACGATCAGGTTGATGATGAACTCGGTAATTTCGATTACCTGATGGGCGAGAATATCGATTTCCGCAATCATGCCGTGACGGAAGAGATTAAATACTGGGCGCGCTGGGTGATGGAACAAACGCAATGCGACGGCTTTCGTCTTGATGCGGTCAAACATATTCCGGCATGGTTTTATAAAGAGTGGATCGAACACGTACAGGAAGTTGCGCCAAAGCTGCTGTTTATTGTGGCTGAATACTGGTCGCATGAAGTCGATAAACTGCAAACGTATATTGATCAGGTGGAAGGCAAAACCATGCTGTTTGATGCGCCGCTGCAGATGAAATTCCATGAAGCATCGCGCATGGGGCGCGACTACGACATGACGCAGATTTTCACGGGTACATTAGTGGAAGCCGATCCTTTCCACGCCGTAACCCTCGTTGCCAACCACGACACCCAACCGTTGCAAGCCCTCGAAGCCCCCGTCGAACCGTGGTTTAAACCGCTGGCGTATGCTTTAATTTTGTTGCGGGAAAATGGCGTTCCTTCGGTGTTCTATCCTGACCTCTATGGTGCACATTACGAAGATATCGGCGGTGACGGGCAAACCTATCCGATAGATATGCCAATAATCGAACAGCTTGATGAGTTAATTCTCGCCCGTCAGCGTTTCGCCCACGGTGTACAGACGTTATTTTTCGACCATCCGAACTGCATTGCCTTTAGCCGCAGTGGCACTGACGAATATCCCGGCTGCGTGGTGGTCATGTCGAACGGGGATGATGGCGAAAAAACCATTCATCTGGGAGAGAATTACGGCAATAAAACCTGGCGTGATTTTCTGGGGAACCGGCAAGAGAGCGTAGTAACCGACGAAAACGGCGAAGCGACCTTCTTTTGCAACGGCGGCAGCGTCAGCGTGTGGGTTATCGAAGAGGTGATTTAAATTCATCCCCGGCGGCAAGCCGGGGAGATTTCATTACGGCAATGGCGTCGGTAACGGCGCTTTATCCAGCGCAGCGGCACACTCTGCCGTCGGGCGATCCACACGCTCCATCGTCATACCATCGTACTCAATGGTGTTACCGTCACGCTCAACCTCGTACAGCTCACGTTTTACGGTAACGTTAGTGAGATCATCAGACATCAATGTCAACTTACCCGGCACAGCAATCACCCGCTGCCACTGACGGCAATCCAGAGTATCGCCCTCTTTAGTGACAATCAGGCTGCCTATCGCTTCCGGACTGACCAGCGCACGTTGCGGCCCTTTGGTCTGCCAGTAGCCCGCCAGCCAGTCCGGCGCGGGGGTTTTCACGACATTGTTATAGTTTTCGACTTCGGCACAGCCCGCCAGCAACATGAGCGCGCCTGCAATTGCGAGTTTTTTCATCATTCGTCCTGCATGAGAAGAAAAGAGGATTGTGGCATTAAAGCCCTGATGTCGCCAGCCTTTCCAGGTTCAGAGAGAAATTTGATCTAACCATTATTTTTGTGAATTATTACCCCGAAAATAAATTTGCATGGTGTATGATTCGCGACTCTTGTTTCAAACCTTCTGAGTTCAGAGGCTACATTCATGTCATGGCAGCAATTCAAACACGCCTGGTTGATCAAATTCTGGGCGCCCATCCCCGCGGTCATCGCGGCGGGTATTCTCTCCACTTACTACTTTGGCATCACTGGCACCTTTTGGGCTGTCACGGGTGAATTTACCCGTTGGGGCGGTCAGCTCCTGCAGCTGTTCGGCGTCCATGCTGAAGAGTGGGGTTATTTTAAAATTATCCATCTGGAAGGATCGCCATTAACCCGCATCGACGGCATGATGATCCTCGGTATGTTTGGCGGCTGCTTTGCTGCAGCGCTGTGGGCCAACAATATCAAACTACGCATGCCGCGCAGCCGTATCCGCATTATGCAGGCCATCATTGGCGGCATTATCGCTGGTTTTGGCGCGCGTCTGGCAATGGGCTGTAACCTGGCGGCGTTCTTTACCGGTATTCCTCAGTTCTCGCTGCATGCCTGGTTCTTTGCCATCGCCACTGCCATTGGTTCATGGTTTGGCGCGCGCTTTACCCTGCTGCCCATCTTCCGTATTCCCGTGAAAATGCAGAAAGTTTCTGCCGCCTCACCGCTGACGCAAAAACCGGATCAGGCGCGGCGTCGTTTTCGTCTCGGGATGCTGGTCTTTTTCGGCATGCTGGGCTGGGCGCTGCTCACGGCGATGAACCAACCAAAACTGGGGCTGGCAATGCTGTTTGGCGTCGGCTTTGGTTTACTGATTGAACGTGCGCAAATCTGCTTTACTTCGGCGTTCCGCGATATGTGGATCACCGGACGTACCCATATGGCGAAAGCAATCATTATCGGTATGGCGGTGAGTGCCATCGGGATCTTCAGTTACGTACAGTTAGGCGTTGAACCCAAAATCATGTGGGCGGGACCAAACGCGGTAATTGGTGGTTTACTGTTTGGTTTTGGCATCGTGCTGGCAGGCGGCTGCGAAACCGGCTGGATGTACCGCGCGGTAGAAGGCCAGGTGCACTACTGGTGGGTCGGTCTGGGCAACGTGATCGGCTCAACGATTCTGGCGTATTACTGGGATGATTTCGCTCCGGCGCTGGCCACCGACTGGGACAAAATCAACCTGCTGAAAACCTTTGGCCCGATGGGTGGCCTGCTGGTGACATATTTGCTGTTGTTTACTGCGCTGATGTTGATTATCGGCTGGGAAAAACGCTTCTTCCGCCGTGCGGCACCGCAGACTGCTAAGGAGATCGCATGAAAAATATCGTTCCTGATTACCGCCTTGATATGGTGGGTGAACCCTGCCCTTATCCGGCAGTCGCAACTCTTGAGGCGATGCCGCAGTTAAAAAAAGGGGAAATCCTGGAAGTGGTGAGCGACTGTCCACAGTCGATCAATAATATTCCACTGGATGCGCGTAATCACGGCTATACGGTGCTGGATATTCAGCAAGACGGGCCGACCATTCGTTATTTAATTCAGAAGTAATCCCTCATTCCCGCTGTGGCCCACAGCGGGAACATCGTTGCCTCTGACACATAGATTTTACCCGCCCCCTCTCCTATTCTTTTCAGTATGATCTCAGGAGGTTTCTATGTGTGGACGCTTTGCCCAATCCCAAACGCGTGAAGATTACCTTGCGCTTCTCGCGGAAGATATTGAACGCGATATTCCCTACGATCCCGAACCCATTGGCAGATACAACGTCGCGCCGGGAACCAAAGTTCTTCTGCTCAGTGAACGTGATGAACACCTTCATCTGGATCCGGTTTTCTGGGGATATGCTCCCGGATGGTGGGATAAACCGCCGCTGATTAACGCCCGCGTAGAAACTGCGGCCACCAGTCGTATGTTTAAACCGCTCTGGCAACATGGTCGGGCAATCTGTTTTGCCGATGGCTGGTTTGAGTGGAAAAAAGAAGGCGACAAAAAACAGCCTTATTTTATCTATCGCGCTGATGGACAACCTGTTTTTATGGCCGCGATAGGTAGCACACCGTTTGAGCGCGGTGACGAAGCCGAAGGATTTTTAATTGTCACTGCAGCAGCAGACCAGGGTCTGGTAGATATTCATGACCGCCGCCCGCTGGTTCTGTCGCCAGAAGCTGCACAGGAATGGATGCGGCAAGAGATTGGCGGTAAAGAAGCATCAGAAATTGCTACCAACGGCTGTGTGCCAGCAAACCAGTTCACCTGGCACCCGGTATCGCGCGCGGTGGGTAATATCAAAAACCAGGGAGCGGAGTTAATTCAACCGGTTTGATAAGCCAGGAGACTATTGATCAATAATACTGCGTCATAAGAAATCTCTATTAGACAAAGTAGACGCTCCTTCCACATGCGCCACAAGAAACCTCTATTCCAGTGACACAATTACGCCTGATTATTTCCCTAGCCCGGAATATGAATAAAAACATCAACAAAGATTAAATTATTCAAACGTTACTGTTGCGTCTGCGGTCGTAACAACAACCGACCTGGTGATGCGTGTTAAAGGAGACACTCTGATGTTCAGGGGGGTTATCACGTATACGGATCGTGGATGGCAGAAAACAATCAGGATCAGGTATCCATTTTAAACCAGAAATTGAGTGAGTTTGCCCCATCCATGCCCCACGCTGTGGGATCGGATGTAATTAAACAAGCATAGTCAACAGGTTACAAAACCTACACCTGCATGGACATCACTTCCTGATACGCCGCCACCAGCTTATTACGCACCTGAATCCCCATTTGCATTGAAACTGAGGCTTTTTGCATATCGGTCATCACATCGTTTAACGCCACGCCGGGTTCACCGAGGGTGAATTTTTCTGCCTGCGTGCGGGCGGCTGTTTGTGTATCGCTTATGCGATCGAGCGCGGCGTGCAGCTGCCCGGCAAAACTAATGGTCGGTTGTGGCAGTGATTCCTGCGCACGCGCACTCATCGCCGTAGCCTGTAACTGGCTGATAACCCCTTCAATCCCCTGTATCGCTGACATTTTCGTCTCCCGAATAATTTCTGGTAGCAAAGCCTACCAGTAAGTCAATAAGACAAAGGCGCTAAATAGCAACAAAAAAACGGGTTTATTGGCGGATAGAAAAAAACGAAAGCACAAATAATGGCAGCGTCAATTTTTCGAGTTTGCTGACCCGGGAGTGAGTCTTGTTCCACTTTGCCAATAACGCCGTCCATAATCAGCCACGAGGTGCGCGATGAATGCGACTGCAGCCCAGACAAAATCTCTTGAGTGGCTTAATCGCCTGCGTGCGAATCCGAAAATTCCATTGATTGTTGCCGGTTCCGCGGCAGTGGCGGTCATGGTCGCACTGATCCTGTGGGCGAAAGCCCCCGACTACCGCACATTATTCAGCAATCTTTCCGATCAGGATGGTGGCGCAATTGTCAGCCAACTGACGCAAATGAATATTCCTTACCGCTTCAGCGAAGCCAGCGGCGCTATTGAAGTTCCGGCAGATAAAGTTCACGAACTGCGTCTGCGCCTGGCACAACAAGGTTTGCCCAAAGGCGGCGCGGTCGGTTTCGAACTACTCGATCAGGAAAAGTTTGGTATCAGCCAGTTCAGCGAACAGGTGAATTATCAGCGGGCGCTGGAAGGCGAGCTTTCTCGTACCATCGAAACTATCGGCCCGGTAAAAGGGGCGCGCGTACATCTGGCAATGCCGAAACCGTCTTTATTCGTCCGTGAACAAAAATCCCCTTCTGCATCGGTGACGGTAAATCTGTTACCCGGCCGCGCACTCGATGAAGGGCAAATTAGCGCCATTGTGCATCTGGTTTCCAGCGCCGTTGCTGGTCTGCCGCCGGGAAACGTCACGCTGGTGGATCAGGGCGGACATCTGTTAACCCAGTCCAATACCAGCGGGCGCGATCTTAATGATGCTCAGTTGAAATATGCCAGCGATGTCGAAGGCCGTATTCAGCGGCGTATTGAAGCAATCCTGTCGCCTATTGTTGGTAACGGTAATATTCACGCCCAGGTCACGGCGCAGCTGGACTTCGCCAGTAAAGAACAAACGGAAGAACAGTATCGCCCTAACGGTGATGAATCTCATGCGGCGCTTCGTTCACGCCAGCTTAATGAGAGCGAGCAAAGCGGTTCCGGTTATCCGGGCGGCGTACCGGGGGCGTTGTCGAATCAACCGGCACCTGCGAATAACGCGCCAATCAGCACGCCTCCGGCAAATCAAAATAACCGCCAGCAGCAGGCGAGCACCACCAGCAATAGCGGGCCGCGTAGCACACAGCGGAATGAAACCAGTAACTACGAAGTCGATCGCACCATTCGTCATACCAAAATGAACGTGGGCGATGTGCAACGTCTGTCAGTCGCGGTAGTGGTGAATTACAAAACCTTGCCAGACGGTAAACCGTTGCCTCTCAGCAACGAACAGATGAAGCAAATTGAAGATCTGACCCGCGAGGCGATGGGCTTTTCTGAAAAACGCGGTGACTCGCTCAATGTCGTCAACTCGCCGTTCAATAGCAGTGACGAAAGCGGCGGAGAACTGCCGTTCTGGCAACAGCAAGCGTTTATCGATCAGTTACTTGCTGCCGGTCGCTGGTTGCTGGTACTGCTGGTGGCGTGGCTGCTGTGGCGGAAAGCGGTACGCCCGCAGCTAACACGTCGCGCCGAGGCGGTGAAGACTGTGCAGCAACAGGCGCAGGCCCGCGAGGAAGTGGAAGATGCGGTGGAAGTCCGTCTGAGCAAAGACGAACAACTCCAACAACGGCGCGCTAACCAACGACTGGGGGCAGAAGTCATGAGCCAGCGTATCCGTGAAATGTCTGATAACGATCCGCGCGTGGTGGCGCTGGTCATTCGCCAGTGGATAAATAACGATCATGAGTAACCTGACAGGCACCGATAAAAGCGTCATCCTGCTGATGACCATTGGCGAAGACCGGGCGGCAGAGGTGTTCAAGCACCTCTCCCAGCGCGAGGTGCAAACCCTGAGCGCTGCAATGGCGAACGTCACGCAGATTTCCAACAAGCAGCTAACCGATGTGCTGGCGGAGTTTGAGCAAGAAGCTGAACAGTTTGCCGCACTGAATATCAACGCCAACGATTATCTGCGTTCGGTATTGGTCAAAGCTCTGGGTGAAGAACGTGCCGCCAGCCTGCTGGAAGATATTCTCGAAACTCGCGATACCGCCAGCGGTATTGAAACGCTCAACTTTATGGAGCCGCAGAGCGCCGCCGATCTGATTCGCGATGAGCATCCGCAAATTATCGCCACCATTCTGGTGCATCTGAAGCGCGCCCAGGCCGCCGATATTCTGGCGTTGTTCGATGAACGTCTGCGCCACGACGTGATGTTGCGTATCGCCACCTTTGGCGGCGTGCAGCCTGCCGCGCTGGCGGAGCTGACCGAAGTACTGAATGGCTTGCTCGACGGTCAGAATCTCAAGCGCAGTAAAATGGGCGGCGTGAGAACAGCAGCCGAAATTATCAACCTGATGAAAACTCAGCAGGAAGAAGCCGTTATTACCGCCGTGCGTGAATTCGACGGCGAGCTGGCGCAGAAAATCATCGACGAGATGTTCCTGTTCGAGAATCTGGTGGATGTCGACGATCGCAGCATTCAGCGACTGTTGCAGGAAGTGGATTCCGAATCGCTGTTGATCGCGCTGAAAGGGGCCGAGCAGCCACTGCGCGAGAAATTCCTGCGCAATATGTCGCAGCGTGCCGCCGATATTCTGCGCGACGATCTCGCCAACCGTGGTCCGGTGCGTCTGTCGCAGGTGGAAAACGAACAGAAAGCGATTCTGCTGATTGTGCGCCGCCTTGCCGAAACCGGCGAGATGGTGATTGGCAGCGGCGAGGATACCTATGTCTGATAATCTGCCGTGGAAAACCTGGATGCCGGACGATCTCGCGCCACCACAGGCGGAGTTTGTGCCAATGGTCGAGCCGGAAGAAACCATCATTGAAGAGGCCGAACCCAGCCTTGAGCAGCAACTGGCGCAACTGCAAATGCAGGCCCACGAGCAAGGTTATCAGGCGGGGATTGCCGAAGGTCGCCAGCAAGGTCATGAGCAGGGCTATCAGGAAGGCCTGGCCCAGGGGCTGGAACAAGGTCTGGCAGAGGCGAAGTCTCAACAAGCGCCAATTCATGCCCGGATGCAGCAACTGGTCAGCGAATTTCAAACTACCCTTGATGCGCTTGATAGTGTGATTGCTTCGCGCCTGATGCAGATGGCGCTGGAGGCGGCACGCCAGGTGATCGGTCAGACGCCAACGGTGGACAACTCGGCACTGATCAAACAGATCCAACAGTTGTTGCAGCAAGAACCGTTGTTCAGCGGTAAACCGCAGCTGCGCGTGCACCCCGATGATCTGCAACGTGTTGATGATATGCTCGGCGCAACTTTAAGTTTGCATGGCTGGCGCTTGCGGGGCGATCCCACCCTCCATCCTGGCGGCTGTAAAGTCTCCGCCGATGAAGGCGATCTCGACGCCAGTGTCGCCACCCGCTGGCAAGAACTCTGCCGTCTGGCAGCACCAGGAGTGGTGTAATGACCACGCGCCTGACTCGCTGGCTAACCACGCTGGATAACTTCGAAGCTAAAATGGCGCAGTTGCCTGCGGTACGTCGCTACGGGCGATTAACCCGCGCTACCGGGCTGGTGCTGGAAGCCACCGGATTACAATTGCCGCTCGGCGCAACCTGTGTGATTGAGCGCCAGAACGGCAGCGAAACTCACGAAGTAGAAAGCGAAGTCGTTGGCTTTAACGGTCAACGGCTGTTTTTAATGCCGCTGGAGGAAGTCGAAGGTGTCCTGCCCGGCGCGCGTGTTTATGCCAAAAACATTTCGGCAGAAGGGCTGCAAAGCGGCAAGCAGTTGCCGCTCGGTCCGGCGTTATTAGGTCGCGTTCTGGACGGCAGCGGTAAACCGCTTGATGGCCTCCCCTCCCCCGATACGACGGAAACCGGTGCGCTGATTACCCCGCCATTTAACCCATTGCAACGTACACCGATTGAACATGTGCTGGACACCGGCGTGCGCCCAATCAATGCCCTGCTTACCGTCGGGCGCGGGCAGCGTATGGGGCTGTTTGCCGGGTCCGGAGTTGGTAAAAGTGTGCTGCTGGGGATGATGGCCCGTTACACCCGCGCCGATGTCATTGTCGTGGGTTTGATTGGTGAACGAGGGCGCGAAGTAAAAGATTTTATTGAGAATATCCTCGGTGCCGAAGGACGTGCACGCTCCGTGGTGATTGCCGCTCCAGCGGATGTTTCTCCGCTCCTGCGAATGCAGGGTGCCGCCTATGCCACGCGCATTGCCGAAGATTTTCGCGATCGTGGTCAGCATGTGTTGCTGATTATGGACTCCCTCACCCGCTACGCGATGGCCCAGCGTGAAATTGCGCTGGCGATTGGCGAACCACCTGCCACTAAAGGTTATCCACCGTCGGTGTTTGCCAAATTACCGGCACTGGTCGAGCGTGCCGGAAATGGCATTAGCGGCGGCGGCTCGATTACCGCGTTTTATACCGTGCTCACCGAAGGCGATGACCAGCAGGACCCCATTGCCGACTCCGCGCGGGCAATCCTCGACGGTCACATTGTGCTGTCTCGCCGACTGGCGGAAGCCGGGCACTATCCGGCTATCGATATTGAAGCGTCGATCAGCCGCGCAATGACGGCGTTGATCAGCGAGCAACATTATGCGCGAGTGCGCACCTTCAAACAGCTGTTGTCGAGTTTTCAGCGTAACCGCGATCTGGTTAGCGTCGGTGCGTATGCCAAAGGCAGCGATCCAATGCTCGATAAAGCCATCGCCCTGTGGCCGCAGCTGGAGGGCTATTTGCAACAAGGCATTTTTGAACGCGCGGACTGGGAAGCGTCTCTCCAGGGGCTGGAGCGTATTTTCCCGACAGTGTCATAACCCAGGAGATAACGGCAGATGGCAGAACATGGTGCGCTGGCGACCCTGAAAGATCTGGCAGAAAAAGAGGTAGAGGATGCCGCGCGCCTGCTGGGTGAAATGCGTCGCGGATGTCAGCAGGCGGAAGAACAGCTCAAAATGCTGATCGATTATCAGAATGAATATCGCAATAACCTCAATAGCGATATGAGTGCCGGGATGACCAGCAACCGCTGGATCAACTATCAGCAGTTTATCCAGACGCTGGAAAAAGCCATTACTCAGCATCGCCAGCAACTTAATCAGTGGACGCAGAAAGTTGACATTGCCCTGAACAGCTGGCGAGAAAAGAAACAACGTTTGCAGGCCTGGCAGACACTGCAGGAACGGCAATCCACGGCGGCACTGCTTGCAGAAAACCGCCTCGATCAGAAAAAGATGGATGAGTTCGCCCAGCGCGCCGCCATGAGGAAACCTGAATGATTCGCATAGCGCCCTTGATTACCGCTGACGTTGATAACGCCACATTGCCTGGCGGCAAAGCCAGCGATGCTGCACAAGATTTTCTCGCGTTGTTGAGCGAAGCATTAACAGGTGAGGCAACAACCGACAAAGCGACTCCCCAGTTGCTGGTGGCAACAGATAAGCCCACGGCAAAAGGCGAGCCGCTGGTCAGCGATATTCTTTCAGACGCGCAACAAGCAGATTTACTGATCCCTGTGGATGAAACACCGCCTGTCATCAACGACGAACAATCCACATTAACACCGTTAACCACCGCTCAGACGATAACGTTGGCTGCGGCGGCTGACAACAATACGGCAAAAGACGAAAAAGCGGATGATCTGAATGAAGACGTCACCGCAAGCCTGAGTGCCCTTTTTGCGATGTTGCCGGGTTTTGACAATACGCCCAAAGTGACTGATGCACCGTCAACCGTGTTACCGACAGAGAAACCAACGCTTTTCACAAAACTGACTTCTGCGCAACTCACTACAGCACAGCCTGATGACGGCCCCGGCACGCCAGCTCAGCCATTAACACCGCTGGTAGCAGAAGCCCAGAGTAAAGCGGAAGTCATCAGCACGCCTTCGTCGGTGACCGCTGCCGCCAGCCCGCTAATCACTCCACACCAGACACAGCCACTGCCCACCGTCGCCGCGCCTGTTTTGAGTGCACCGCTGGGTTCTCACGAATGGCAACAATCATTAAGCCAGCATATTTCGCTGTTCACCCGCCAGGGGCAACAAAGTGCAGAGTTGCGTCTGCACCCACAGGATTTAGGTGAAGTGCAAATTTCCCTCAAAGTGGATGATAACCAGGCGCAAATCCAGATGGTTTCACCGCATCAGCACGTACGCGCCGCCCTGGAAGCAGCGCTGCCGGTACTGCGTACGCAGCTGGCCGAAAGTGGCATTCAGTTAGGGCAAAGCAACATCAGTGGCGAAAGCTTTAGTGGTCAGCAGCAGGCCGCTTCCCAACAACAGCAAAGCCAACGCACAGCAAACCATGAACCTCTGGCGGGGGAAGACGACGATACGCTTCCGGTTCCCGTCTCTTTACAAGGGCGTGTAACAGGCAACAGCGGCGTTGATATTTTCGCCTAACGTCAGAGGTAGCACCGTAATCCGCGTCTTTTCCCCGCTTTGTTGCGCTCAAGACGCAGGATAATTAGCCGATAAGCAGTAGCGATACAGGAAGACCGCAACACATGACTGATTACGCGATAAGCAAGAAAAGCAAGCGATCGCTTTGGATCCCGATTCTGGTATTCATTACCCTCGCGGCCTGTGCCAGCGCAGGTTACAGCTACTGGCATTCGCATCAGGTTGCCGCTGAAGACAAAGCGCAGCAACGCGTCGTGCCCTCCCCGGTCTTCTATGCGCTGGATACCTTTACAGTCAATCTGGGCGATGCGGATCGCGTGCTTTATATCGGCATAACCCTGCGACTGAAAGATGAAGCTACCCGCTCGCGGCTGAGTGAGTATTTGCCGGAAGTCCGTAGCCGTTTGCTGTTACTGTTTTCGCGTCAGGATGCTGCCGTACTGGCGACAGAAGAAGGCAAGAAAAACCTGATTGCCGAGATTAAAACCACACTTTCCACCCCGCTTGTTGCCGGGCAACCGAAACAGGATGTCACCGACGTGCTGTATACCGCTTTTATTCTGCGATAACGACATGGGCGATAGTATTCTTTCTCAAGCTGAAATTGATGCGCTGTTGAATGGTGACAGCGAAGTCAAAGACGAACCGACGGCCAGTGTTAGCGGCGATAGTGACATTCGTCCGTACGATCCGAATACCCAACGACGGGTTGTGCGCGAACGTTTGCAGGCGCTGGAAATCATTAATGAGCGCTTTGCCCGCCATTTTCGTATGGGGCTGTTCAACCTGCTGCGCCGTAGCCCGGATATTACCGTCGGGGCCATCCGCATTCAGCCGTACCATGAATTTGCCCGCAACCTGCCGGTGCCGACCAACCTGAACCTTATCCATCTGAAACCGCTGCGCGGCACAGGGCTGGTGGTGTTCTCACCGAGTCTGGTGTTTATCGCTGTGGATAACCTGTTTGGCGGCGATGGACGCTTCCCGACCAAAGTGGAAGGCCGCGAGTTTACCCATACAGAACAGCGCGTCATCAATCGCATGTTAAAGCTGGCGCTTGAAGGCTATAGCGACGCCTGGAAGGCGATTAATCCGCTGGAAGTTGAGTACGTGCGTTCGGAAATGCAGGTGAAATTTACCAATATCACCACCTCGCCGAACGACATTGTGGTTAACACGCCGTTCCATGTGGAGATTGGCAACCTGACCGGCGAATTTAATATCTGCCTGCCATTCAGCATGATCGAGCCGCTACGGGAATTGTTGGTTAACCCGCCGCTGGAAAACTCGCGTAATGAAGATCAGAACTGGCGCGATAACCTGGTGCGCCAGGTGCAGCATTCACAGCTGGAACTGGTGGCCAACTTTGCCGATATCTCGCTACGCCTGTCGCAGATTTTAAAACTGAAACCCGGCGACGTCCTGCCGATAGAAAAACCCGATCGCATCATCGCCCATGTTGACGGCGTCCCGGTGCTGACCAGTCAGTACGGCACCCTCAACGGTCAGTATGCGTTACGGATAGAACATTTGATTAACCCGATTTTAAATTCTCTGAACGAGGAACAGCCCAAATGAGTGACATGAATAATCCGGCCGATGACAACAACGGCGCAATGGACGATCTGTGGGCTGAAGCGTTGAGCGAGCAAAAATCAACCAGCAGCAAAAGCGCTGCCGACGCGGTGTTCCAGCAATTTGGCGGTGGTGATGTCAGCGGAACGTTGCAGGATATCGACCTGATTATGGATATTCCGGTCAAGCTGACCGTCGAGCTGGGCCGCACACGAATGACCATCAAAGAGTTATTGCGTCTGACGCAAGGGTCCGTCGTGGCGCTGGACGGTCTGGCGGGCGAACCGCTGGATATTCTGATCAACGGTTATTTAATTGCTCAGGGCGAAGTTGTCGTAGTCGCTGATAAATATGGCGTGCGGATCACCGATATCATTACTCCGTCTGAGCGGATGCGTCGCCTGAGCCGTTAGTGATGAATAACCACGCTACTGTGCAATCTTCCGCGCCGGTATCTGCTGCGCCACTGCTGCAGGTGAGCGGCGCACTCATCGCCATTATTGCCCTGATCCTCGCTGCTGCCTGGCTGGTAAAACGGCTGGGATTTGCCCCGAAACGCACTGGCGTTAACGGTCTGAAAATTAGCGCCAGTGCTTCACTGGGCGCGCGTGAACGGGTTGTGGTTGTCGATGTGGAAGATGCACGGCTGGTGCTCGGCGTTACCGCAGGGCAAATCAATCTGCTGCATAAACTTCCCCCTTCAGCACCAACGGAAGAGATACCGCAGACCGATTTTCAGTCGGTTATGAAAAACTTGCTTAAGCGTAGCGGGAGATCCTGATGCGTCGTTTGTTGTCTGTCGCACCTGTCCTTCTCTGGCTGGTTACGCCCCTCGCCTTCGCGCAACTGCCGGGTATCACCAGCCAGCCGCTGCCTGGCGGTGGACAAAGCTGGTCGCTCCCGGTGCAGACGCTGGTGTTCATCACCTCGTTGACGTTTATTCCGGCAATTTTACTGATGATGACCAGTTTCACCCGCATCATCATTGTTTTTGGTTTATTGCGTAACGCGTTGGGAACACCCTCCGCGCCACCTAACCAGGTATTGCTGGGACTGGCGCTGTTTTTGACCTTTTTTATTATGTCGCCGGTGATCGATAAAATTTATGTCGATGCGTACCAGCCATTCAGCGAAGAGAAAATCTCAATGCAGGAGGCGCTGGAAAAAGGGGCGCAGCCGCTGCGTGAGTTTATGCTGCGTCAGACCCGTGAGGCGGATTTAGGGTTGTTTGCCAGACTGGCGAATACTGGCCCGTTGCAGGGACCTGAAGCTGTGCCGATGCGCATTTTGCTCCCGGCCTACGTGACCAGCGAGTTGAAAACCGCATTTCAGATAGGCTTCACGATTTTCATTCCTTTTTTGATTATCGACCTGGTGATTGCCAGCGTGTTGATGGCATTGGGGATGATGATGGTTCCCCCAGCCACCATTGCTCTGCCCTTTAAACTGATGCTGTTTGTACTGGTGGATGGCTGGCAATTGCTGGTCGGTTCGCTGGCGCAGAGCTTTTACAGCTAGAGAGGCAAAATGACACCTGAATCGGTCATGATGATGGGGACTGAAGCGATGAAAGTCGCGCTGGCAATGGCTGCCCCACTGTTGCTGGTGGCGCTGGTCACGGGTCTTATCATCAGTATTTTGCAGGCCGCCACCCAGATTAACGAAATGACGCTGTCGTTTATTCCGAAAATCATCGCCGTATTTATCGCCATTATTATTGCCGGACCGTGGATGCTCAATCTGTTGCTGGATTACGTCCGCACCTTGTTCACTAACCTGCCGTATATCATCGGGTAGGCCGTACAATGATGCAGGTAACAAGCGATCAATGGCTTTCCTGGTTAAGCCTGTACTTCTGGCCGTTACTGCGCGTGCTGGCGCTCATTTCTACCGCACCAATTCTGAGCGAACGCAGCGTGCCGAAACGGGTAAAACTGGGTCTGGCAATGATGATCACGTTCGCTATTGCCCCATCATTACCTGCCAACGATGTTCCTGTTTTTTCGTTCTTTGCTCTGTGGCTGGCCGTGCAGCAGATCCTGATCGGCATTGCGCTTGGGTTTACCATGCAATTTGCCTTTGCCGCTGTGCGAACCGCTGGTGAAATTATCGGTCTGCAAATGGGGCTGTCATTTGCGACGTTTGTCGATCCGGCCAGCCATCTCAATATGCCCGTTTTAGCGCGTATCATGGATATGCTGGCGTTACTGCTGTTCCTGACATTTAACGGTCATTTATGGTTGATTTCACTGCTGGTCGATACCTTTCACACCCTGCCAATTGGTGGCGAACCGTTGAACAGCAATGCGTTTCTGGCACTCACCAAAGCAGGGAGTTTGATTTTCCTTAACGGGCTGATGCTGGCATTACCGCTCATTACTCTGCTGCTGACCCTGAATCTGGCATTAGGCTTACTTAATCGTATGGCCCCGCAATTATCCATTTTTGTTATTGGATTTCCATTAACTCTGACTGTCGGTATCTCTTTAATGGCGGCATTAATGCCGTTAATTGCGCCTTTTTGCGAACATTTATTCAGTGAGATGTTTAATTTGCTGGCTGATATTATTAGTGAATTGCCATTAATATAATTCCGTAACGTTTATCATGTTATCCTAAGGATTATCCGAAAAATAATACCTACGAACATCTTCCAGGATACTCCTGCGGCGAAATATTTGTTTTAAGCTCACTCACATATCGCAACATTTACTTTACTTTAAGACAATTCCAGGCAAATTATACAACACTTTACGGGATAGTAAGTCCGCCTGAAAAATCGCGAGAGTGGCGCATTAGGTGACCCATGTTGTTCCGTTTAGTCATGATGAAATATTCAGGTAAGGGGAATTATCGTTACGCATTGAGTGAGGGTATGCCATGTCAACGATTATTATGGATTTATGTAGTTACACCCGACTAGGTTTAACCGGGTATCTGTTGAGTAGAGGGGTTAAAAAAAGAGAAATCAACGACATTGAAACCGTTGATGACCTTGCCATAGCTTGTGATTCACAGCGCCCTTCAGTGGTGTTTATTAATGAGGACTGTTTCATCCACGATGCTTCTAACAGTCAGCGTATCAAGCTCATCATTAATCAACATCCCAATACGTTATTTATCGTTTTTATGGCAATTGCCAATGTTCATTTTGATGAATATCTATTGGTCAGAAAAAATTTATTGATCAGTTCTAAATCGATTAAACCGGAATCTCTCGACGATATCCTTGGCGATATTCTGAAAAAAGAGACAACGATAACCTCGTTTTTAAATATGCCGACGTTATCATTGAGCCGAACCGAATCGAGTATGTTGCGAATGTGGATGGCAGGTCAGGGAACCATTCAAATCTCTGACCAAATGAATATCAAAGCCAAGACCGTTTCATCGCATAAAGGTAATATTAAACGTAAGATCAAAACGCATAATAAACAGGTTATCTACCATGTCGTCCGACTGACGGATAATGTGACTAATGGTATTTTTGTCAACATGCGCTAACACATTCTGACTGGTGGTTTCCCACCAGTCAGGCTGAATTAGATTACTCTGCTTTCTCCACAAAGATACCGTCCTGATGCCCTGCTTCATTAAAGAACCAGATGCCGAGCGGGTAGTCTTCCAGCGAAACCAGGTACATTGTGCCTTCACTAAACTCCTCAACTGCCAGTACCACGCCAGGACGACGCGGACCGCCATCCGTTTTGACTGTTACCCGATCATTCACCTTCATCGTTTTCCTCCTGTGGCTTTGTGCCAGTGTAGAACAATTTCGTTTTTCTGGCAGCGCCAGGCGCGCGCGAGTGCTGATTTTCTCGACGGTCTATACTTAAGAGATGCCAGGCGGACTTAACGACTGGCGGCAACAACAGAGTAACGGTTGCGAGGAAAGATGATGAAAACCGCAAAAGAGTACAGCGATACCGCAAAACGTGAGGTCAGCGTCGATGTCGATGCCCTGCTGGCGGCGATCAATGAAATTAGCGAAAGCGAAGTTCATCGCAGCCAGAACGATTCTGAACACGTTAGCGTCGATGGACGTGAATATCATACATGGCGTGAATTGGCGGATGCCTTCGAACTGGATATTCATGACTTCAGCGTCTCTGAAGTGAATCGTTGAATGCACAATAAAAAAATCCCGACCCTGAGGGGGTCGGGATGAAACTTGCTTAAGCAAGAAGCACTTAAAAAATTCGTTACACCAGGAAATCTGATGTGTTCATCACCTTATCCGCAATTTTTTTCGCTGACAAGAAAATATTCGTGATATGAATGATTAACGCTACTTATGAATAGAAATGTGACGCGCGTCACCCCTTGGTGGCTCTGGCGTCAACGGGATCGCTCCCGAAAAAATCATCTTTGATAATTTGTGCTGTTTTGAGAATCATCCTGGTAAGGGGAGTACTGCGCAACCATGCTTTCAATTCAACAACCACTACTGGTTTTTAGCGATCTTGATGGCACCCTGCTGGACAGTCATAGTTATGACTGGCAACCAGCTGCCCCCTGGCTCAGCCGTTTACGCGAAGCGAATGTTCCCGTCATTCTCTGTAGCAGTAAGACATCAGCCGAAATGCTGTACTTGCAAAAAACGTTGGGGCTACAAGGTTTACCGCTGATTGCCGAAAATGGCGCAGTGATCCAGCTTGCTGAGCAATGGCAGGATATAGACGGTTTTCCACGCATCATCTCAGGTATTAGCCATGGCGAAATCAGCCAGGTTTTAAATACGCTACGCGAGAAAGAACATTTTAAATTCACAACTTTTGATGATGTCGACGATGCAACCATCGCCGAATGGACGGGATTAAGCCGTAGCCAGGCGGCGCTGACGCAGCTACATGAGGCGTCGGTAACGCTAATCTGGCGCGACAGTGACGAGCGTATGGCACAATTTACCGCTCGTCTGAACGAACTGGGCTTGCAGTTTATGCAGGGTGCGCGCTTCTGGCACGTCCTGGATGCCTCTGCCGGAAAAGATCAGGCTGCCAACTGGATTATCGCGACCTATCAACAATCGTCAGGCAAACGCCCAACCACACTTGGCCTGGGCGATGGGCCAAACGATGCGCCCTTACTGGAGGTAATGGATTACGCGGTGATTGTGAAAGGGTTAAACCGTGATGGGGTGCATCTGCATGATGAGGATCCGGCCCGCGTCTGGCGAACGCAGCGTGAAGGACCGGAAGGCTGGCGTGAAGGGCTGGACCATTTTTTCTCCGCCCGTTAAGCGTTATCGCTCGCGAATACCCGATTGCGCCCGGCCTGTTTAGCGAGATAAAGCCGACGGTCGGCCAGTGACTGGAGTTGTTCAAAATCATAATCACCGGTTTCCTCGCTGCTGCTTACCCCCAGCGAGGCACTGATGCGTATCGTCGTACTCTTGGCGATCAACATCTCTTTTTCAATTAACTTCAGGCGAATACGTTCTGCGACCTCCGCAGCCTGCGTCAGACTCGCGCCAGGCAGAATCACACAAAACTCCTCACCACCGACCCGCCCGGCAACGTCCTGCGCACGCAAGGAACTGCTAATTAATCCGGCAGCATGGGAAAGAACACGGTCGCCCGCCTGATGACCAAAGCGGTCATTAATCGCTTTAAAATGGTCAAGGTCGACCTGAATGACAGAAAAAGGATGTTGGTGCGTCTGACACAATTTAGCGAGCGGACGGGCTTTTTCGAACAGTGCGCCACGGTTATATAAACGCGTTAAGGTGTCGTGCCACGCCTGCCACTGCAACGAGCTTTGCAAAACATACATGTTGCTAACCATCCGGCGAATCACATACCAGGAGATGAGTAACATGGTGGTAAAGAGCGCCCACAGCAGAGTTAATGCAATGCTGATACTGCCGAAATCACCACGCACGCCTTCGCTTAGCGTATGGACGCGCACCAGCACACCGTCGAAATGGTCCAGACGTTCCCAGCTAACATAACGACTGTTCATACGAATGCCGCCCCGCGTGTCATGTTCCATTGCCTGCGCCAGCAAGGCCAGTTCACGAGGATCAAAAATATTCCCTGTTGGATGGTCAGGATTGGAAGAGGTCAAAAATCTCAGCTTACTGTCATAGAGCTGATACTCACCATCGAGGTTTTTATCGATGGCGTTTCTTAAAAATTGCTGCATAGTACGCACGGGAATACTCATCCCCAGCACGCCATACCAGTAGTTATTACTGTCTACCGGAACACTGACGGTAACCTGCGGTTCAGTATTGCTGGCGTGTTCCGGTTGCGAAGTGAACCAGCGTACCGCGCGGTGACGATTTTCTCGTTGCGAATGGCCGATAAACCAGGGTTGGGTGACATAGCCGTAATAACGCGTTGGTACATTGCGCGTAAACAAGGTCGGCTGCGTCGAAACGTAAAATCCGGCACGCGAGACATACATCGCCTGTTCAACCATCGACGAGGAGTTGTGCGCCAGTCGCAGCAAGTAACCAACTTCCAGTGCAGCGGTAATTTCATTGTCGAGGCTTTCATTTTCGCGAGACAGGAGATTCCCCTCGCTGACTAATGCATCCGATACGCCATTGACTGGCAGGGTGCGCCGTCGGTTGAGTTCGATTTGCCAGGCGTGCTCGTCGCGATGCTGTTCGAACTCGGTTACGGCATTACGCAGAGAGGTGAAATCCAGTGGCGCTACGAGAGCTTCGCGCATGCCATTACGCAAAAAGATCAGTTTGTCGACGTTATACTGCAAATGCTTATCGAGCGCGTTGGCTACGTTTTCCAGATGATTACGCTGGCTGGAGATATAGGCATCTTCCAGCACTACCACTTCACGCCAGGTCAGCAAGGTGGAAAAAAGCAATACCACGATAAAGCAGAGATTAACGATATGACCAGGCCCCAGGCGGCGTGCGAGTTTTTTCAACCAGCTCTGGTTTTCCATTTTTGTCTCGTGCTGCACCCTGACGACTCCAAACCTGCTTTTTTATGATTCTGGCATAACCCGGCGATAACGTACCGCAAAACAGCGATAATTTTATAATGGTGGCATGATAAGACGCGACTATCATTCATTGCAGGCATTGGCACACCAGGCCGGATGTGATCCGGCCTGGTGTTAATGATACCCTTTCAAACTTCTTCCGCAGAACGACTCCCCTCCCCCGGAACAAGCTCGGTTTCATGAAAAGCTTCCCGCTTGACCCCGTAACCGTCATACCAACGACACTCAACCATACCGCTGGAGTATCCAGTGACAATCATCCGCGGGCCGCCCTCTTTAACCGTAACTTCCTCACTAACCATAAAGCTCATACTCGCCTCCTTTTTTCGAGTGAAACTTGTTCACCTTAGTTGAAGATGGCGAATTTTGCATAATAGCCTGTGCGAGTATTAATGTGCCTGACCGCGCATTTTCGCTACGGCTTTCACTCCCAGCACCACGATGCCGCCGATGATAAATCCAAGAATCAGATTTAAAACAGTCGGTAATATCATCGCCACCACTGCACTTTGCTGCCCGGCGAAATGTTCAATGGCGTGATGCAACGGCGCAATACCATGTACCACAATCCCGCCGCCGACGAGGAACATCGCCAGCGTGCCGACAATCGATAATGCTTTCATCAGCCAGGGCGCGATAATCAATAACCCTTTACCTAATGCCTGCATCAGCGCGCTGGATTTTTCCGCCAGCCAATACCCCAGGTCATCAATCTTAACGATAACCCCTACCAGACCGTAGACGCCCACGGTCACTACCAGCGCGATGCCTGAAAGCACCAGCACCTGATTAAGCAACGGTGCCTCTGCCACAATCCCCAGCGTGATGGCGACGATTTCCGCAGACAAAATAAAATCGGTACGAATCGCCCCTTTTATTTTGTCTTTTTCAAACTTCAGCGGATCCTGCGCCGCCAGCTTCTCCAGACGCTGCTGACTCTGCGCCGGATCTTCTTTATGTTTACGCGCCTCCAGCATATGCAGCACTTTCTCTACCCCTTCAAAGCAGAGAAACGCGCCGCCAATCATCAACAGTGGCGTAATCGCCCACGGGATAAACGCACTGATGATCAGCGCCAGCGGCACCAGAATCACTTTATTGATCAGCGATCCTTTCGCCACGCCCCAGACCACGGGAAGTTCCCGGTTGGCGCGCACGCCTGAAACTTGTTGCGCATTGAGCGATAAATCATCCCCTAATACACCGGCGGTTTTCTTCGCCGCCAGTTTGCCCATCACGGAGATATCGTCCAGCAGTGTGGCGATATCATCGAGCAACGTCAGTAAACTACTCCCGGCCAAAAGCATTCCCTCTCATTTTTATTTTTGAAGGGTGTAAGTATGAAGCAAAAACGGCAGCTCTGATACTTGCTTCACAGGTCAACATTTTTTTAACAATCAAGTGCAATTATATCTCTCGCCAGCAGAATGATTTTCACGTTTACTATGAACCACCTTTTTATTTCCACCGTGAGGGATTATGCGTTTCCGCCAGTTGTTACCGCTTTTTGGCGCGCTGTTTGCGTTGTATATCATTTGGGGCTCAACCTATTTTGTCATTCGGATTGGAGTGGAAAGCTGGCCTCCATTAATGATGGCGGGCGTTCGATTCCTGGCAGCCGGTATTTTATTGCTGGCATTTTTGCTACTGCGCGGACACAAACTTCCCCCGCCACGTCCGCTGCTCAATGCCGTGCTGATTGGCCTGTTATTGCTGGCTGTCGGTAATGGCATGGTGACGGTTGCCGAACATCAAAATGTTCCTTCCGGCATCGCCGCCGTAGTGGTTGCAACCGTGCCCCTCTTTACCCTGTGCTTCAGCCGCCTGTTTGGCATTAAAACGCGCAAACTGGAATGGGTGGGTATCGCCATTGGGCTTGCCGGAATCATCATGCTCAATAGCGGTGGAAACTTAAGCGGCAATCCGTGGGGCGCGATTCTTATTTTAATCGGCTCGATTAGCTGGGCGTTTGGCTCGGTTTATGGCTCGGTTTATGGCTCGCGCATTACCTTACCTGTAGGGATGATGGCGGGTGCGATTGAGATGCTGGCGGCTGGCGTGGTGTTAATGATTGCGTCGATGATTGCGGGTGAAAAACTGACGGCGCTCCCTTCCCTTTCAGGCTTCCTTGCGGTCGGCTATCTGGCGCTGTTTGGTTCGATTATCGCCATTAACGCTTATATGTATTTAATCCGCAACGTCAGTCCGGCTCTCGCCACCAGCTACGCCTACGTTAACCCGGTGGTTGCGGTCTTGCTGGGTACGGGACTGGGCGGCGAAACGCTGTCGAAGATTGAATGGCTGGCGCTCGGCGTGATTGTCTTCGCAGTGGTACTGGTCACGTTGGGAAAATATCTCTTCCCGGCCAAACCCGTTGTCGCGCCAGTTATTCAGGATGCATCAAGCGAGTAAATGAATCCCCTGCGTGTCGATCTGCGCGCTGGCACCTTCGCCGCAGATCCACTCTTCCAGACGCTCGGTAAGCGCCGCATCCGTCAGCTTCTCGCGCCCACGTAACGCACACTCCCAGACAATCAGTACGCGCCAGCCAAGCTCCTGCAAGCGACTGATATCACGGCGATCCCGCTCAACATTTTTACCTATCTTCTCCAGCCAGAACTCGGTTCGAGTCGCAGGCACTTTAAACAGATAGCAGTGATGATGATGCCAGAAGCAGCCATGGGTAAATATCACGCAGCGATATTCATCAACGACAAAATCCGGGCGTCCGGGCAGACTGGCGTCCTGAACGCGAAACGCCAGGCCCTGCCCGGTTAACAGACTGGCGAGGCGCTTCTCTATCGCCGTATCACGCGTGGCAATCGCGCGCATATTTTTGCTGCGAGTGGCCTTATCGTGAACGTCGGCCATGTTGTGCCTCTTGCTGACGCAACGCCACCGCCTGTTTGATTTTTGGCTCAAGCAGTTTTGCCACCGCGGCAAAGACCGGCACGACCACCGAGTTACCGAACTGGCGATAGGCCTGAGTGTCCGAAACCGGAATGCGGAATTTCGCTTCTCCCGGCGCTTCAAAACCCATTAAGCGCGCGCATTCACGAGGCGTTAACCGACGTGGACGATGTTGCTGATTCAGCGGATCGTCAAAGTCTTTCTCACCCGTGGCCATATCCCAGCCGCGGTCGATTAAAATTTCCGCGCCATCCTTGTAATAACGCGCAGACAGCGTACGGGTGACGCTTTGCGGATTGTTCGGATAAACCATTCCATAACCGAAGCCGTTACCGCGCGCCTGATGTTTTTTCGCATATCGATAGAGGTACTTCCACAGCACCGGCGTCAGGATATATTTTGCCTCAACCATCGGGTCCAGCAGCTGCGCCAGCGTCACTCGCTGTGCAGGGAAACATTTGCTGATATCACGCAGAGTAAAATCGGCTTTCAGATTCAGATCGCGACGAAAACCCACCAGCACGATGCGTTCACGGTGCTGCGGCAGGAAATGTTTACCATCGATGATTTTCGGATCGTCCGGCCCGTTATCTTCTGCATCAGCCACGTCATAGCCCAGTTCGTCCAGCGTCTGCATGATGATGCGGAACGTTTTACCCTGGTCGTGACTTTTCAGGTTTTTGACGTTTTCGAGCACAAACATCGCCGGACGACGCGCGTCGATAATGCGCACCACATCAAAGAACAGCGTGCCCTGGGTATCGCAGGCAAAACCGTGCGCCCGCCCGAGCGAGTTCTTTTTCGATACGCCAGCCAGCGAAAATGGCTGACAAGGAAAACCCGCCAGTAATACATCGTGTTCAGGAATGTGTTGACGAATATGTTCCGCCGCCGCCTCATCACTCACGCCTTCTTTATGGCTGAGGGTGATGTCGCGGATATCTTCATTAAAATGATGCGTCGCCGGGTCGCAATAATGGTTGGCTTTATAAGTGCGTACCGCATGTTTGTTCCATTCGCTGGTAAACACGCACTGTCCGCCAATCGATTCAAAACCGCGACGAATGCCGCCAATTCCGGCGAATAGATCGATAAAGCGAAACGCATAATGCGGATGATGTGCCGGTGGTTTGGGTAACAACGTTTGCAGATGGGCGAACTCTTTCTCACTTAAACGGTGCCATACCGAGTCATTCGCCAGCGCACGTTTTAAAATTGCCGCGCTCCAGTGATTCTCACCCACACCATTAAGCTGCGCCACCAGCGTTTTAACATCATAAATTTGCAGCAGTTTCTCCAGCATTACCTGTGCGGCATTCCCGGTGCTGTATGAATCGGTTACTGATAAATTTTCCTGCATAGATTTAACCGGCCATCTGAGATGGCCGACAGGTTAACATAATTACAGCCATTTAGGGCCACGCGCTCAGCCCGCGGGTGAAAACGCATCTATCACCTTGTGATCGACACCTTCATTCTCCCCCGCCAGTTCGGCACTGAGCTTCGCCATAAACTCGACTAAAAATTGCGCGTTGTGCTGCGCCAGCTGCTTGCCTCTTGCGGTTTGCATGGTTTGCGGTAGCTTCAGCAACTTAGTCTGGAAATGATCCAGCGCGTAGCGTTTATCATCAAGCGGACGATGCTGTGCGAACGGATCTTCACCATCAAACAGCGCCACGCCCAATGCCCCTGAAACGGCAAACACGCGCGCCAGGCCAATCGCCCCCAGGGCTTCCAGCCGATCCGCATCCTGGACGATTTTAGCTTCCGTTGTTAAGGGGGCGATTTGCGCGCTGAAACTGTGAGCGGCAATGGCATGACAAACGGCCTCGATTTTCTCCGCCGGAAATTGCACGAACTCTTCACGGAGCAGGCGACGCGTCTCTTCTGCCGCCAGGATTGAAGAACGCTGCCGTTGTGGATGATCTTTCGCCAGGCTCACAATATCGTGAAAATAACAGGCGGTTAAAATCACCAGCATATCGACATCGTCATCTGCCGCCAGCTTCTGTGCCGTAGCCCAGACGCGGCGAAAATGACATACGTCATGGGCCGCGTCCTGGTGCTGATGATGGTTTTTCAACCAGTTTTCGAACTGTGCCTGCCAGTGTTGTAAGTCCATACGCGCTCCGTTGCCAAAGAGTCGCAACCTTAGCAGTTTTTATTCATAGCGTCTGCTACGTGCGGGACGAGGTCGGGTGTACCAGGCAATGCTGCCTAACAATGCCCCAACCAGAGCCATAAATAAAAAGCCGACCAATGCTCCTAACCACTTCCCCGCGGTAGATCCTAAATCACTTTCAAATCCCGACACGGGGGCATCGGGGATCCGGCTCATTACCCAGATGTATCGCGCCATTGCCCAGACGAAATAGCCACACCATGTATAGAAAGCCCACAAAGCCAATTTGCCGCCAGGGCTGCGAGAGAGTCTCTCTTCCATCTTTGTCGAACCGTATTCCATTTTGAGATAACCCGGAAAATTCAGACTTAGAACTATTATGTGATAAAAGTCACATTTTTCCACATTGGATGAGCCAGTCAAGACTCAATCATTTTTTGAACAAATAGATAATTTTTGCGCAATGGCAGTGAATACAGGAAAAATCGTTTTGAGCGATTTTATTTATCTTTGATATCGGCTTTATTAATTCATTCAATCAATATATTAGCACTGATTACAATTATACCTTTTTATTTTTCTGTGTCATGATGCCTCCGTTATTAGCCTTTTATCGTCTTGTTTATATTTTTTGGGCCGGCATGATGCCGGCTTTTTTTATGCCTTCATTAATGTGCGCGTGATCACACCAGCCGTTTGGCGCAACAATCATTGATACCCCCCATGTTTCCGCTCAACTCATAACATATTGATATACATTTATAATTTTCATGAATATTTATATTTAGAATTCATAATTCTGAATTATATCAAATAGATTAGAAACATTTTGAAATCTTTTAAATACATTTGTTACATGTAATCTTTAAAATAAAATGAACTTCATAGAATAGTATCCAAATGTGCTTTTTTTTGGATAACGGCACTTATTGATATATTCATGAAGATTATAATCACAAGGGAATACATAATGAAAAGAAAAGTTCTGGCAATGCTGGTCCCGGCGTTATTAGTTGCTGGCGCAGCAAATGCGGCTGAAATTTATAATAAAGATGGCAATAAAGTTGATTTCTACGGCAAGATGGTTGGCGAACGCATCTGGTCAAATACTGATGATAATAACAGCGAAAACGAAGATACCTCCTATGCTCGTTTCGGTGTTAAAGGTGAAACCCAAATCACCAGCGAACTGACTGGTTTTGGTCAGTTTGAATACAACCTCGACGCCAGCAAGCCCGAAGGCTCTAATCAGGAAAAAACCCGTTTAACCTTCGCAGGTTTGAAATATAACGAGTTAGGATCTTTCGACTATGGTCGTAACTACGGTGTTGCTTATGATGCCGCAGCTTATACCGATATGTTAGTTGAATGGGGTGGTGATTCCTGGGCGTCCGCTGACAACTTCATGAACGGTCGTACCAACGGTGTTGCAACCTACCGTAACTCTGATTTCTTTGGTCTGGTTGATGGTCTGAATTTTGCTGTGCAATATCAAGGTAAGAACAGCAATCGTGGCGTTACTAAACAAAACGGTGATGGCTATGCGTTGTCTGTAGACTACAACATCGAAGGTTTTGGTTTTGTAGGTGCATATAGCAAATCTGATCGTACTAATGAACAAGCTGGTGACGGCTACGGTGATAACGCTGAAGTGTGGTCATTAGCAGCCAAGTATGATGCAAATAATATCTATGCAGCAATGATGTACGGTGAAACCCGCAACATGACCGTTTTGGCTAATGATCATTTTGCAAATAAAACCCAAAACTTTGAAGCTGTTGTACAGTATCAGTTCGACTTCGGTTTACGTCCGTCTTTAGGCTACGTATATTCCAAAGGCAAAGATCTTTATGCTCGTGATGGACATAAAGGTGTTGATGCTGACCGCGTAAATTATATCGAAGTTGGTACCTGGTACTACTTCAATAAGAACATGAACGTCTACACAGCATACAAATTTAACCTGCTGGATAAAGACGATGCAGCGATTACCGATGCCGCAACTGATGACCAGTTTGCAGTTGGTATCGTCTACCAGTTCTAATCAGCCAACGCGCCGCGGCGTGTTACTGTAAAACTTAACACTAGCCTGAGTTCGTCCCTCATCGAACTCAGGCTTTTTTATTGGCATTTCATCTCCCTCTGCGGCACATGCAATTGCCAAAGCATATCGATACAGTACCTTACCCTGCCCCTGCTGGCACAATAACATCTACCCGCGACTCTTCCAGCCAACACCCAAATGCATTTCTTTATGAATTAATCTGCAACAAAACCGCCTCCCATACAGAAATATTTGCAAAAAAAGTGCATGGAAAAAGCTTTTTCTCTACCAATCCGGGATATAAATATTCATCAGCACCACAATATTCCACAGCACTAAATCTCTCCCTGCCGCCCCGTACCTCTGATAATGGTCTAAAATCATTGAGGCCACTTGCGACGACGTTGTTCAATAAGGAAAATTTGGCGTGAATAATATTCAACACCAGTGCAGCATCATCATTACATACTTACACCCGCCGACTACCGCTTTCGATATATTGACTCAATTTTCCAGCCTGGTTAAAAATAGCGACCAGCTCAGTCGCAAATATAGTGACTACCCTAACTAAGCAACAACAAGGAATACACTATGACTGTTCAAATAAGTAAAAATCCGCAGGTCGATATTGCTGAAGATAATGCCTTCTTCCCTTCAGAATATTCGCTTAGCCAATATACCAGTCCCGTCTCTGATCTTGATGGCGTGGACTACCCAAAACCGTATCGCGGTAAACATAAAATTCTGGTGATCGCCGCGGACGAACGTTATTTGCCGACCGATAACGGCAAACTTTTTTCGACCGGTAACCATCCGATTGAAACGTTGCTGCCGTTGTATCATCTCCATGCTGCAGGTTTCGAATTCGAAGTGGCGACGATTTCCGGTCTGATGACCAAGTTTGAATACTGGGCTATGCCACACAAAGATGAAAAAGTAATGCCATTCTTTGAGCAGCATAAATCGTTGTTCCGTAATCCGAAGAAACTCGCGGATGTTGTCGCCAGCCTCAACGCAGACAGCGAATATGCAGCAATCTTTGTTCCTGGTGGTCATGGCGCACTTATTGGTTTACCTGAAAGCCAGGACGTGGCTGCCGCTTTACAGTGGGCAATCAAAAATGACCGTTTTGTTATCTCCCTTTGCCACGGCCCGGCGGCTTTTCTGGCGCTTCGCCACGGCGATAACCCACTGAATGGTTATTCTATTTGCGCATTCCCAGACGCCGCAGACAAACAAACGCCAGAGATAGGCTATATGCCGGGTCATCTCACCTGGTACTTCGGCGAAGAGCTGAAGAAAATGGGCATGAACATCATTAATGACGACATCACCGGGCGAGTACATAAGGACCGTAAAGTTCTCACCGGCGACAGTCCTTTCGCAGCGAATGCGTTGGGTAAACTGGCGGCGCAGGAAATGCTGGCAGCTTACGCGGGTTAATCCCTGTTACATTGTAATGTAAGCGTATAATCAATCGCAGCCACGTTAATACTCACGACGTGGCTGCGTTTTTTCACGGTTAATTTATGGCGTACTGAAGCCCGATGTTAATTTCTTTGCGGTAACGTAATCCGGAACACATTATGCTTATTGAGATAGTGATACGTAGCACTTCCCCCATGCAATTCGGCAATCGCTTTGACTAAAGAAAGACCAAGTCCCTGACCTACGGAATGACGCGAATTATCTCCCCGCCAAAATCTACGGAAGAGTTTTTCAGGCTCATGAATTTTCGTTCCAGGACTGGCGATATCAATATTAAGAGAACCGTTGGTATCAAGAAAACTGGTTATCTGAATACGCGATTTTTCTGGCGAATATCGAATAGCGTTAACAATAAGATTCGATAACATTCGTTGTAGTAAAATTTTATCCGCAAAGATGTGCTGATTGCACTCGACCTTAAAGCAAATCTCTTTCTCGTCTGAAAGGTATTCAAGATAGTCCAACAAATTTTCGACTTCATTATTGAGAGAAAGCGAGTCCAGTTTCACCAAAACATTATTTTTATCTGCCCTGGCAAGAAACAGTATGTTCTCTGTTAACCGCGAAATATTTTCCAGCTCTTCAATGTTTCCGGCAATTGTTTTTTGATATTCAGCGATACTTCTGGTTTGACTGAGCGTAACCTGATTATGACCCAGTAATGCATTAATTGGCGTTCTAAGTTCATGAGCGAGATCGTCAGCAAACTGACTTAGACGCTCAAAATCTTTGACTAAAGCTTGGTGCATTTTATTCAACGCCTGCCCAAGAGGTTTTAGTTCTCTCGGTAATGCGCTAACCTCAACAGGCTCTCGGCTATCGTTATAATTCAGCGCTTCCGTTACACCACTCAACTTTTTGATCTCTCGTAACCCCGTTCTGATTAACAACGGACTTAATACTGAGCACAGTATAATGGCGACAATGCAAATTATAATGCTATTAATTTTATACTGTTCAAGCATGTTATGTCTGGCTGAAGCCAATTTAGCCACAGTAACCGTTAATGATGGCGAAACTTCATCAATATTAATTCGTAAAGCATCTATCTCTGTGTCATTAATAATGCTTCTGTAAATGCCAGCTGCGCTAATTGTCTCACTAGCAGGTATGTTATTTAACATGCCATCACTGACATTTGTCCGGTTAACAATTTTATTGATGCCATCACCATGAATGATCAAGATATCCTGACTAACATCCATCATCCGGTTAAAGTACACAGGTAACGTATCTGGATTTACCCCATCAATTAACAACTGCTTGATCTGCGCTGTCCGGTTAATGAGTGTTGTATCATCGCGCCATTTCAACTCACTTGCCAGGCCATTATAGAGAGTCCAGACAATTCCAGCGCCAGCAACAGACAGCAGCAATATAAAAAGCAAGGTTAAACGGACGGTTATAGATAATCTTTTCATTATTTTTTTACCGCTACGAATGAATAGCCCATCCCCCGGATTGTGGCGATTAGCTTTTCAGGAAAAGGATCATCAACTTTTGCGCGGAGCCTGCGAATGGCGACGTCCACCGTATTGGTATCACTATCAAAGTTGATTCCCCAAATTTCACTCGCAATAACCGTTCTGGGGATAATCTCGCCAGCTCTGGAGGCCAGTAGCCAAAGTAACTGAAACTCCTTGCGCGTCAGTGTAATACTGATATTGTCCCTGCTCACACTTTGACTAACAGAGTCCATTCTTAAGCCGCTGATTTCTAATGATGAATTCAGAGCGTGATGTTGCCTTAATTGTGCCCGAACCCTTGCCAGCAACTCAGAAAATGAAAAAGGTTTTACCAGATAATCATTTGCTCCACTGTCCAGCCCTCTGACTCTGTCATCGACAGAATCCCTTGCAGTAAGGCAAATAACAGGGGTTTGCTTTGCTGTTCTTAACGTTTGTAAGATCTGCCAGCCATCCATACCCGGAAGCATAATATCCAGAATGATCAATGCATAATCATCCTTCAGCGCAAGATAAAGCCCATCTCTGCCATCTGAAACGGCATCAATGACATAACCCGCTTCGGAAAGCCCCTGCGTTACCCATTCCTGGGTCCTTTGATTATCTTCAATAAGTAGAATCTTCATGAAAATAATATGCCATAAATCATATGTTATAGAAACAGCCTGGTTCATTACAAAATTGTAATGCTGCTGTAAGGTTACCCTGGACGTTTTTTCGCTATCCTCAAAACTCATTCACATGACAAGGATATAAACATGTTAAAGCGTTATTTAGTACTCTCCGTAGTAACGGCTGCATTTTCATTACCTTCTTTGGTTTATGCCGCACAACAAAACATTCTTAGCGTGCACATTTTGAACCAGCAAACAGGAAAACCCGCTGCCGACGTGACAGTCACTCTTGAAAAGAAAGCGGATAACGGCTGGTTACAACTTAATACCGCCAAAACAGATAAGGATGGACGAATTAAGGCACTGTGGCCCGAGCAAACTGCGACTACTGGCGATTACCGTGTCGTATTTAAAACCGGGGACTATTTCAAGAAACAAAATCTTGAAAGTTTCTTCCCTGAGATCCCCGTTGAATTTCATATTAATAAAGTGAACGAGCATTATCATGTGCCTTTGTTACTCAGCCAATATGGGTATTCAACCTATCGTGGCAGTTAATGCATAAATATGTAAAAGCAGATCTCTGCTACTGTTAGGGAGGACACTCCCTGACAGATTAACAATAAACGGCTCTTGCTGGCTAAAGACAAAAAAGTGTGATGGCTTATGAAAAAGAATCAATTTTTAAAAGAATCAGATGTTACGGCCGAGTCGGTATTCTTTATGAAGCGTCGGCAGGTGTTAAAAGCACTGGGCATCAGCGCGGCTGCACTTTCTTTGCCTCACGCTGCGCATGCCGATCTGCTTAGCTGGTTTAAAGGGAACGATCGCCCACCCGCCCCCGCCGGAAAAGCGCTGGAGTTCAGCAAGCCTGCAGCCTGGCAAAATAACCTGCCACTGACGCCAGCAGATAAAGTTTCCGGTTATAACAACTTCTATGAATTCGGGCTGGATAAAGCCGATCCCGCCGCTAATGCTGGTAGCCTGAAAACCGATCCATGGACACTGAAAATCAGCGGCGAAGTGGCAAAACCATTGACCCTCGATCATGATGATTTAACCCGTCGCTTCCCGCTGGAAGAGCGTATTTATCGTATGCGCTGCGTAGAAGCATGGTCGATGGTGGTGCCGTGGATTGGTTTTCCGCTGCACAAATTGCTGGCGCTTGCCGAACCCACCAGCAATGCGAAGTATGTCGCTTTCGAAACAATTTATGCACCGGAACAGATGCCAGGCCAGCAGGACCGCTTTATCGGCGGCGGGCTGAAATATCCTTATGTCGAAGGATTGCGTCTCGACGAAGCAATGCATCCGCTCACACTGATGACCGTGGGTGTTTATGGCAAGGCGTTACCGCCACAAAATGGCGCGCCGGTGCGACTGATTGTGCCGTGGAAATATGGCTTTAAAGGGATTAAATCGATAGTCAGTATTAAGCTGACCCGCGAGCGTCCGCCAACCACCTGGAATCTGGCAGCGCCTGACGAATACGGTTTTTACGCCAACGTTAATCCGCATGTTGATCACCCGCGCTGGTCACAGGCTACCGAACGATTTATTGGTTCAGGCGGCATCCTCGATGTACAGCGCCAGCCAACGCTACTGTTTAATGGTTACGCCGAGCAGGTGGCATCGCTGTATCGTGGCCTGGATTTGCGGGAGAATTTCTAAATGCGTCTGACAGCAAAACAGGTGACATGGCTGAAAGTTTGCCTGCATCTTGCCGGATTGTTGCCGTTTCTCTGGCTGGTCTGGGCGATTAATCACGGTGGACTGGGTGCCGATCCGGTGAAAGATATTCAGCATTTTACCGGTCGCACTGCACTGAAATTTTTGCTGGCGACCTTGTTAATCACACCTCTGGCACGCTACGCAAAACAGCCGTTATTGATACGCACTCGCCGCCTGTTAGGATTATGGTGCTTTGCCTGGGCGACACTGCATTTAACCAGTTACGCATTGCTGGAGCTGGGCGTGAATAATCTGGCGTTATTAGGTAAGGAGTTAATTACCCGGCCTTATTTAACGTTAGGTATTATCAGCTGGGTAATTTTGCTTGCGTTAGCGTTCACTTCAACCCAGGCGATGCAGCGAAAACTCGGCAAACACTGGCAACAGTTGCATAACTTCGTCTATCTTGTCGCGATCCTGGCCCCAATACATTATCTGTGGTCAGTGAAGATTATTTCACCGCAGCCACTCATCTACGCTGGGCTGGCTGTACTGCTTTTAGCCTTACGGTATAAGAAGTTGCTTTCCCTTTTCAACCGGTTACGCAAGCAGGCCCACAACAAATTATCTCTATAACTTCATATTGCCGACAAACTTCGCGTTATCCCGGCCGGATGCGGCGCGAGCGCCCTATCCGGCCCACACAGATCGCATCAGGTTATGTTTCGTTTGTCATCAACCTTTCATCACCAGAATAATTTATTTTATTTCAATAAGATAGTTCAATACACCTGAGAATACCATGCTCTCATTTCCTAATGAGTTGTTGCATTTTTTCATATGTTACAATATAACATTACACATCATGTACATTAACTCTGGAGGAAACTGTTTTGGCGATTCGTCTTCATAAACTGGCTGTTGCTTTTGGTGTCTTTATTGTCAGCGCTCCTGCCTTTTCGCATGGTCATCACTCACACGGCAAACCTTTAACAGAGATCGAACAAAAAGCTGCTAATGGTGTTTTTGATGATGCCAATGTACAAAATCGAACGCTCAGTGACTGGGATGGAGTCTGGCAATCCGTTTATCCTTTACTGCAAAGTGGCAAACTTGACCCCGTCTTTCAGAAGAAAGCGGATGCAGATAAAACTAAAACATTTGCTGAAATTAAAGATTATTATCACAAAGGTTATGCGACAGATATCGAGATGATTGGCATTGAGGACGGCATTGTTGAATTCCATAGAAATAATGAAACAACATCCTGCAAATATGATTACGATGGATACAAAATACTCACCTATAAATCAGGCAAGAAAGGCGTTCGTTACTTATTCGAATGTAAAGATCCTGAAAGCAAAGCCCCTAAATATATTCAATTTAGCGATCATATAATTGCACCACGAAAATCATCTCATTTTCACATTTTTATGGGTAATGATTCCCAGCAATCTTTATTGAATGAAATGGAAAACTGGCCAACGTATTATCCCTATCAGTTGAGTAGCGAAGAAGTAGTCGAGGAGATGATGTCTCATTGATTTTTTTGCGCTGACTTCAATTATTTAACAGAACAGTGCCTGGTAGTAACGACAATAATTTACCAAGACAAATAAATAAGACAAACTCAGACACGCTCATGCTTGAGACGTGTCTTTTTTATTATGTCTGCAGAAAAAAACTGAGAAAACGGCGAACAATAAATATACAACTCACCAATACAGACTGGCTGCGCCAATGTCTCCAGGAGCAAGTCATCTGTCATGGTAAAGCTAACCATAAATATAGGTTAATTTTGGTATTTAAACCTTTTTTACTTGTTAGTATGATACAAGGGCTTTCAAAAAAGCTGGGAAATTCAACAACTCTTGGAAATTATGGACTTTGTCCCGCGGCTTTAATCTGACGGCCGCGCTCCTTTTTTTGCTCAATTATTGGCCCCTTCTCTACGCAACTTCAGTTCCCACCACCAACTTTGCGGCAGCTTTGTAGGATCAATGTCTAAAAGAATAATGGTGACCGATAAGAAAACGACTGAATAATTGCAGATTTTCGCTCGAAACCTTCCTGTCAGATCCATAGCGAATCAAGTGCTGAATGTCACAGTATCGAACAGAAAACAGTGACGATCTACCCCTTCAAGAATATTCTACGATTGTTCTGTTTAGGAAAAGCAAGGCGGGAAGTCGGGAGATAAGTCATTGATAAAGTGGCGGAGAGAGGGTCTAAATTTTTAGTGTTCGACAATGCCCACCTAAGTGCTATTTTTCCTTTAAAAACAAAATATTGTCATTATTTTTTTGTTCGGTAGTGTATTGCTACTGTGCAAACAATCAGCTATTTTATGCAGTACCGTATGTATGGCGGGTTGTATGACAGGATTTTGCTATGCCAAAGAAGGCCAAGGAACTCTCAGGACTCGTCGTATCACGATTAAAATCCGAAGGCATGTATGCCGTTGGTGGTGTGGATGGTTTATACCTTCGCATCCGAAATCAGTCCCGTGCATGGGTTCTTTGCGTGGCTATGGGAACCCGAATCAACAATCTCGGTAGAACAGTTCCAAGACGTTTGAATATGGGGCTTGGCCCCTACCCGGAAGTCTCCTTAGCCGAAGCGCGTGACAAAGCGCGTGAGCTACGTAAACAAATCCGTAATGGTATTAATCCCCTTCAGGAAAAACACGAGCAAAAAGCCCGGCAGGAAATACTGGCCCGGAAGAAAAAGACCTTTGCTGAATGTTGTGAAGAAGTGCTGGAAGTCAAAGACAGTGAGATGAAGAATAAAAAACATCTTGCTCAATGGCGTTCCACACTGGAAACCTATGCCTACCCTTTCATTGGCAAAAAGGCCGTTAGTGAAATCACCAAAGTAGATCTTCTGGCAATACTCGAACCTATCTGGTTAACCAAGAATGAAACCGCCAGCCGTCTACGTGGACGCATTGAAACAGTGATTGATTACGCTAAGGCCAAAGAATACTTTGAAGGTGATAATCCTGCCGCATGGAAAGGTATGCTGAAACCTCTGTTGCCTCAGCCAAGTAAAGTTCAGATCACCAAACACCATGCCGCTCTTCCCTATAGCCAGATCGGCTCCTTTATGAAAGAACTGCGTGAACGAAGCGGCGTTTCGCCTCGTGCGCTTGAGTTTGCCATACTGACCGCTGCACGCTCAGGTGAAATTCGTGGTGCCGAGTGGTCAGAGATCGATCTTGAAGGTAAAACGTGGACCATACCCGCCAGTCGAATGAAAGCAGCAAAGGAGCATCGAGTTCCTCTGTCTGATGCTGCTGTTGCCTTGTTAAAAGCTTTACCACGCTTTAAGGGTATAAATTTTGTATTCCCTGCCACCCGAAAGGGACAACTCTCGGATACGGCTTTGCTGGCAGTCCTAAAGCGAATGGGATACACCGATTTAACACAGCATGGGTTTAGATCGACATTCCGTGATTGGGCTGGTGAAACGACCAACTATCCGCGTGAGGTAATTGAACATGCGTTAGCTCACCAGTTGGCAGATAAGGCAGAGGCTGCGTATCAACGTGGGACATTATGGCCTAAGCGGGTGGCGTTGATGGATGAATGGACGGGGTTTTGTGTTTCTTAGAAGTTCTAATTAGCTACAAATAGTCCCCGCCCTTTATGAACTGACACCATAAATTCTTAATGATTGTATAAGATTTATCAATTTAGAGTAATATACGACAGAAACGTTTCACATGAATATGCTGTTTTTAAGGAGAAAAATGAAACGAGTAAACTGGACTGGTTCAATAACGTAGAAAATCGCCCACATCCTTGGGAAGGTATGGGGCTGACATGGTTGACAACAGCACTAAATGTCCCTGATGTAAAAGCAGCTATTAATTTTTACACTGAAGTAATGAAGATGGTGGTAATTTCTGAACTTGAGGGTGATGGTGGTGATGTATTATTTGCTCGTATCCGTTACCGTGGCACAAACTTCACCATAAATAAGGAAGGATGGGATTCCGACCTGAAAAGCCCAAATACTTCGGGAGCTATGCCTCCCTTTATTTTTTATATGTATGTAGATGATATGATCACTCTGGTAAATGAAATGGTTGAAGCTGGCTCGACTGTTCTAAATGAACCTGCTGAAATGTTCTGGGGTGATTTAAAAGCCCGTGTGAAAGACCCATTTGGTTTTATCTGGGATATAGCACAGAAACTGTAAAGAAATCGTCAGATCATCGTTCAACTCCTCTTTTCGGTTAAAGTAGGCTGTTGAAATCAAAATGCACAACACATTTAATTCTTACTATGTCGTGCATTTTTGATTCAAATAATTAATACAAAATCAATTCTGTATACTACTTTTATTTACATGCATATAACCTTCTGAAATTACTATAACAGTGCTCGTTCTTACTACCACTACAACGTTGTTCATCATATTCAGCGATTAAAGTTCCAGATATATAACCAAACTGAGGGCTATACGTTGACCCCGGACAGGCACATGTCCCTGTATCACTATTCGGTATTACACACTTATATCCAGATACTTGATCGGTTATTGTTATAAAAATACCTTTCAGGCCATCACCACTTGCTGTCTGCCATTTACCACTGACACACGATAACACTCGGCCTGTACTGTCTCGCCCCACCAGACCATTAGGCGTACATTTCGCATTTAACGTTGCCTGACCATTTAAATGGAGATATTCACCTGCTTTGATCCTGCCAGTTGATTCAATTGTTCCATTGGATTTTATCGTTCCGGCGGTAAGATTACCTGACGCATAAATATTACCCGCATTGTTCATGTAAGCTTTAACTGTTTTACCGGTTCCTACACCAACAGTCCCTGACGCATACAAGTCATAGGTGCGAACACCGCCAGCCCAGCCAGCTGGCAGATCGTTTGGATTAAGTCCGTTCGTGGCAATACGACTACCAAATCTCGCCAGACCTGTTGTTGAAAGCGTATTCAGATAAGTATCGGATTTTACCTTCAGGTTGTTGTTGATATTTACAGGACCATTAAGGGTAGATGTTCCACCCACAGTCAGATCTGATGCAACAGACGCATTACCCGTGGTTTTCAGTGCTCCGGTTGTTGTTGTCCCTGATGCCGTCATATCTTTGATGTTTTTGATGCTCTTACCACCAAGATTCAGATCACCCGTCATCGGCAACGTTCCATCACGGCGCAGATAAACAGAATACATTGAAGAGTTATACCCCACGCGGTAAGCCAGCAATCCACCACCCGTAATATTGCTGTAGCTGTTAGAGTTCTCACTCCACTGACCACCATAGCCGGAAGCTATCTTGGTGTTTCTGCTCATCCCACCATCAACACCTGCCGCCTGAACCGCTTTACCTAACAGGTCATAACGAATACGACCACCTTCTTCCCACGGGCTGGCGGTTGTTATAAGGCCGTTAATGACATAATCAGGCGCTGTTCCTGAACGCTTTAACACAATCTTATAGGATGCTTTTTGCGCGTTAGTTCCTGTATAGCCTACAGGCAACAGACCTTCATTAATTAACGTCTGGTAAGTGATTTCACAACCAGCAGCCGAACATGTTCTTGGCCCCGGATCGCTACTTTGATTGTTGGATGATGACAGTGTGGAAATCTTGTCATATCGAATACTGATATAGCGGTTAACCGCTTCACCAAGCTGTTTAATCTGTGTTCCAACATTATCTGCTAATACCGCTTCCTGATTGTTTCGCATATCCTGAAACTTCATAAAAGCGATAAGCGTTCCAATACCTAAAACAATACTGACTTCCAGTAAGGTAAATCCTTTATTCTTTATCATAATTATCTCCCTGTTTTGGCAATAAGAAAGAAAAGGGCTTACGCCCTCTTCATTAAATAGACGTGAAAACTAATGTATTACTTGTGGCATTCGTACATGCTGCTGCCGTAGCTGCCACATCGAGTGTTCCTCCTGCGGCTTTAACAACCTTGGTTCCAACCGTGGTAATGTAGAAATTACCTGCTGCCGCTGTCGCAATCTTCACACATTCCGCTGCTGGCACATTATCGTATGTGATAGTGAAAGAAGAGCCAGCCGCTGATGATGGTCCTGTAGCTGTAGCAGCCAGCGTCACATTACCTTTAAAGGCATTAATGGGTTTAGCTGCCGTTCCTGACCCACTTAACATATTGTCAGGGAAGATTTTTGCCTGAACAGCCACAGTATTTGTCAGGCCAGTAAAGCTTGATGCCGACGTGTATAATGCTTTAACACCTGCCTGTATGGTGGCAATGTTATTGGATTCTGCCTGCGCTCTTTGTGAAGCCTGAACCTTGGGATAAACGATAAAAGCCGCTACCACTAATGCAGCAATGATGCCCAAAACAAGTAATAGTTCGAGTAGTGAGAAACCTTTCTTGCTTTTTCTTTTGTTATTTAATAAAACCATTATTATCTCCTTTTTTGTTTTAATGATAACTCCTGTTATAACGCTTCTCTCATATCTGGCAATAGAAAGAGCAAGATATATTTAACTCTATCTGACAGACGGATGAATTAAAAAAGGCAAAGATTTCTCTTTGCCTTCCGGGAGATTTAAAAACAACATTTGTTATCACTACTACTGTCATTACTACTTCCTCATGGGATATTTATCATATCTGATAAAAAAGTAATAATGACGTTCACTACATAAAGATAAAAATTAACAGATTACTGGTCAAACAGAACGCATGATTGAAAAGGAAAAAATATTAATAAAGGATGATCCTGTGTTCTGTTCTTTTATATAGATAACAGATAATAATTAGATATCAATACCTGAAGCAAAATAAATTTAGTTTTTTATTTTTGTCTTCCATCCATTTGCGCCAGAAACTTCCTGCCTGCTTTTATATACGTTATTTTTTCAATATCATTCAGGTCAGGAACTGAAAGCAAAATCCCCATAACGAGTTCTTTATCCACCTGTTCGATATCGCAATGCATAGCTTTAGCTACTTCCGCGCCAAGTATAATCTTTAGCCTTGTTTCAATTTTCTTTCGTTCTGATTTCTCCAGAGACTTAAGACGATTAAGTTCAAGCTGAGCAAAAGCAACCTTTTGCTTTAATGTTTTTTCTGTTCTTGATCTTTTACTTTCATCACTCATACAACATCATCCTTACCCAAAAAATAGGCAAATACTTCATCCACGCCTTTCATGGCGAGAACATCACTGAACAGCAAAATAGACGTCGCCAGATTTCCCGCTTCATCTGATGGTATAGACCTAAAGAACTCCATCACTTCATCTTCCTCATGGTATCGTGTCATCGCATCAACTTTTATTTGCCATTCACCAATAGCAAAAAGCGCTGCTTCAAAGCAGGACTGAAATCGTTCTATATCAGGGCCAAAATGATACGTTATTCCGTCTTTATATTTCGCAATGAAAATTTCAGTAATTTTTTCATTACTGCTCTGAAGAATATGAGTATCAATAGTAAAAACATAGGCCAGTTGTGCATTCATTTTTTATCTCCTTTGGTTATCGAATATTATATTTAACTATCACCAAAGAGAAATGACGTCAAATTAATAAAGTATTAGATATTACAATAGGATGTTAATCCTAAATCTACAACCGAAAATATCCCTTGTAATTATCCTTAATTTAAAATATTAAGTCATATGCACAATAATTAGTGATTCACCTAATCCAAAATCATCAGTAATTAAGTTATCAAATGATACACATTATTCTAAAACTTCTTTTATCTATATCCTCCAACGTTTACAATGCATGATAGGCAACGATTAATCATAAGAGGTAATTATGAATATTTTTAGTCTCATCACTGATCCTGATAATGCAGTTTATTTGACTTTAGATAAATTTTATAAAAAAACGCATAGACATTATCCCTATATTCAAAAGGTTAATGGAGAAACTAAAGCATACGCTTTATGCCCAAGATGTCACAATCCGGTCCTTTTGGTTAATAGAATAAATAATCAGACGGAATCAAAAACTTTATATGCTAAGCATGTTAAACATGATGTAATGGGTATCGCATCATATTCTCAACAAGGTTATGATGATTGCTCACTTGCAAACCCAACAAATCTTGATGCAAAAATCAAAAGAGATATTAATAATAAATCAAATAATGAAATAAAAGATGCTGTTAAAAATTATTTCGATCTACTTATATACTCAATTGAATCACATATAGGCATCAATTTTTCTGATTCCGTTTTAGCTCAAATGCTTGAGGATTTCAACGCTTGTGATGGACACCAGTATAGAGCGATTAACTTATATAATTTACCGTTATCATTTGTCTACATCGCAAATGCTCAGGATCTTTACGGTTGTAGAGTAAACGGAAAAATCAAAGAAAATATAGATAAAAACTCAGAATCATTTATAACATCCGGTACAGAACTTTATGATAAGAGCCTGTATTATGTTAATAGAAAGAAAGGCAGTCCTTATAATAAAATCCTGTTTTATTTCTCTAATCATACCATTTCGACAGAAAATGATGATGAATCGGTAATGTTATATATTGTAGAAAAAAAACAGGATCAGACTATAGATTCAGCAAAAATACTCTATAAAGAAAAAATATATTTTGATGGCACATATTTTTTTAATACTATGAAAAAAAGAGCACGGCTAAACGATTTAGCAAAATCAATTATTCAATAGTATTTATTCTGGAATGCTAATTATTTTTTATAACGGCTGGTTTAATACCAGCTTTATCAAGTCGATAGATATTGATGATGTATCAAATTGTTCCAACTCATACTCTGCAAAAGGTAAATCGCCGACCACTTTTATATTCCCCATTATCTTTCCCAGAATATCACAAAATTCTTGATCTGTTTTTGGTTTTTCAATCAATCCTAAATCCAGTAACTTTTGATATTCAAATAATGCTCTAAGTGTTGCATTTTCCCAAAAAGTAAATTCCTGAAAATATGTTCCGTCTTCATATCTAGATTTTCTAAACTCCATTATATCTCCTTATGTTAATTATTATACATGGAGTAATACAATTATTCTCATCAGTCAAATCATAAAATTATAATAAATTCCATGAGTGGGTAAAGCTCAGTAGAAAAATAAAATAGTGCAACGCATGTGATAGTATTTACTAACCAAAAACATCTGACACTCTCCGCGTTACTTATTTTTGCGCATTCGTGATTTTATTTTCACCTATCAATTTTTAACTCTATTTTTCAATCTCAACCTGTGAATTGTGCAACACATAACACTCTCTGTTTTATTGGTTTTTTTCATCAAATTTAGCTATCCCGCCTTACGGCGGGAATAATTAATACCTCTTTTGCCCTTACGGGCCTTTTCTTTACTCTTTTTGTCCTGTGGATGTGAAACCTACACCTTTAATCCAGTTTGCGCCGCTTATTCCGGCGTATTATTTTACAACAATACATATATTTCGTATTAATTGATAAGAGGGGCATTTTACATTGGCTTATTTTCTTAAAGACAATGCCCACCTATACACTGCGTAGCAGTGTGTGGGGTCTACCGACGGTTGCCTGCCGCAGGCTAAAAGCAAAACCAAGGTCAACGTCAACCCCGAAGTTTTTCTGACGAAAAACTAACAGCAGCATTTATATTTGAGGTTATATTTTTAATGGCGATTTTTCATCTGGATTTTAAAATTGTGAAACGAAGCGAAGGCATGACTTCTGTTGCGAAAGCTGCCTACCATGCCCGTACACGTATTACGGATGATCGCATTGGAGAAACATTTGATTTCAGCCACAGAACAGATCTTCATGGTCATATTATATTGGCACCTGTTTCCGCACCCTCTCATATTGTTGAAAGCTCCTCAACACTCTGGAATGAAGTTGAAAGAGTGGAACGCCAGAACAATGGTCAAACAGCCCGTTATTTTGATGTCGCTATCCCCGTAGAACTCAGTAATGATGACAAGAAAAAATTGGTTGCTGAATACTGCCAGAAGAACTTTGTTGATAAGGGAATGATTGCCGATATCGCATTTCATGATTTAGACGGTAAAAATCCCCATGCTCACGTTATGTTAACCCTGAAAACTGTTGGTCCCGAAGGCTTCGGTAAAAAAGACAGAAGCTGGAATGATAAGAAGATAATGATCCAATGGCGTGAGTCATGGGCCACGATGTCAAACAGCTACCTTGAAGCTATTGGAAGTGAAGAACGTATCGATCACCGTTCTCTCAGGACGCAATGTGCTGATGCCCTTACCCAAGCAGAAGAAGCATTCAGCGCTGAAGAGAAAGCATTCTGGCTTGCCAAGGCAACAGAAACAAACCGCCCGGCAATGCAGCGTGTTCATCGTGCTAAATGGAATAACACCGAGTCTCAGGAACAGCGAGCTGCTGAACAAGCTCAACGCGATCATCAAATTGAGGAAGCAAAGAAGGTCTACACTACATTCAGTGAGCTACCACTGGAAATCGTGGTTGATGTTCGCTCTTACTCTGTTTACCAGCTTCCTGAACCGGAAGAGATCGTTCTCCCTGACTTCCCAGCTACAACTAAACAGCAACCTGTTTCAGCGACACCAGCCATAAGCAGAAGACCAGCAGCAAAATCTTACCGTGATCCCAGTAAGGTCAGTAAAGTAAATGTTTCAGGGAAGAAATCCCCTGTTCTGGTTGCGCCTGAACCAACTGCATCCACTAAATTGAAAACCCCATCTCTTCAAAAAACCAGAGCGATGAACCGCGCTCCTGTGAGGAGTAGGAAACAGACCAAGCCCCGCCAGAATGGTTTGTTTAAACGTTTCACGCTACTGATAGTAGGATATATAAGAGAGAAATTTATCTGGGCCAAAAGGAAAGCAGATACCACTGATGCTGACCATGACAAGCGTATCGCAGAGAACTATATCTATGATGAAGTGCTGGGTGTCAATGTTCCACGTTCGGAGTTTGAAAAACGTACCAAATTTAACAATGGTGACTATAAATTAACACCTGATGAAATCAAGCGTTTCCCAAGCCGTCCTAATCAGGAACAGCCGGAAGTTAATAGAAGCATAGATCTCACACCTTCAATGCCACCAGAACACATGAGGCAAGGAAGCGCGCCAAAACTGAGTCCACCGAGCCATAAGAGACATTAAATATAGAACATACTTTTTAATGATCTTAGTATCGTATATATTAAATACTCGGCGCATCATGTAGTTAGGGAGTTCATCTTGCCAACCATTAACGAAATAAAAGTAGAAGCAGTTAAATTTCGTAGATTAATTGAAAGTTGTGATAAAAAGAATACCAGCCTTGTTATAGACTGTTTTCCTGTTATGAGCTGTAAGCTTACCTCAATGCTTCTTTCTTACCATTTTCTGACACTATGGCCTGAATGTGAGCTAAAAGGAGTTAGCGCAGCTACCGGGAAAAATAGTCAAATAACCCATTACTGGCTTGAGATAGATAATATTGTAGTTGATATAACAGGGGATCAATATAACATTATCAATGATAAGGAACTAAACAATAAAATTATAAAAAACAGGCCATATCCTGCCATCCATGTCGTATATAAAGAAAGTAGTTATCTTTATAACTTATTCAAAATTCGAGATAAAGAACCTATTATACATGGATTTCCAACATTTAGTGAAGATTTTATTGAAGAAATGGAACTTGGATATAATCAACTATTCAACAGAAAAGAATGAAATAATAGTTAAAATATTATACCTTACTGGTATGAATCATTATACTTAGGAGTTAATCATGACAATGGAAATACTTACAGCAATTCTTGTTATCATTACAGGAATTTATGCATTTTTGACATACAAGATGTCGAGAATAAGCGAACGAACAGCTCAGATAATGAATGAGCAAACCGAGGCAATGTCTCGTCCTTATATAATAATCCAGCCAATGGTAAGACCTCACTCGCAATTCCTATACCTGAAAATTTATAATAGCGGTAAGACACCAGCCTTGAATGTAAAATTAGAATTAGATAAGGATTTTTATCAGTTCGATGAACCAACTAAAAACCTAAAAGAAACAAGTGTTTTTACATCAACTATTGATAGCTTAGCGCCCAATCAAGAGTTATTCTTCGCCCTTGGTCAAGGTTGGGTTATTTTTGGAGAATCCAAAAACCCTTTACCACAACAATTTACAATAACTGCAACGTATAGTTATATGAATAAAGAAGTTGTTGAAAAAAACAATATAGACTTAAGCCCTTTCATGCAAAGTGAAGGTGAGAAAAATCCTATTGTTGAAGAGCTTGAAAGAATAAGAAAAACTCAAGAAAAATTGATGAAGGTATCTAACAAATCGATATAATAAAATATCATTCACCACATTAAATGAAATACAATTCATGCCCCTTCTGTCACTTTCCACAGCGTAGCAGGGGCATTTTGATCCAGCATCCTTTTAGTTAGCTTTCCAACCATTACTGGTCTTAACTAAATTCATGGCACTATCAGCAGGTTCATTCATCCCTTTAACGCTGGCGAAGGCTTTTTTGTCAATCCAGCCCGGAACGTCAACCAGCTTCCACGTATAAGTCACGCGAACTACTTTCTGATTACCGTTTCCCGGCTCAGTCCATTCCTTAATCTCGTCAACAGCACGACGACCAACACAGGCACCGTCTGTTGTGCTCCAGACTTTGGCTTTTTTGCCTTCCTCTGTTATCCCTAATACATTCGAATCATAACCCTGCTCAAAAACCATCAGGCCCTGCTCAATAAAACCATCGAGGATCACTGAATTCGTCCCTGTGCCAGTCGAATCAAGTCGTGGCTTGGCAAGACGGATGGGGAAGCTGGTGTTATTGTTATCCAGCGAGAAGCAGTATTTGTCTTGCCCAATCTTGGCATTAATCGCTTTCTCAAACTCACCTTTCTCACCACATCCCGCCAGTGTCAGAGTTGCGCCTACAACGAGTAAAATCTTCTTCATCTGCTTATCCATCCTGATAATCAAAATTGCGTATGTTTTTTGACCTAATCCGGTCAGGGCTAGAGTTGTTGCGGGATCCGGCTGATATCACATGGCAAAATCACCGCTTAACCAATTGATAGGATTCAATTCTTTTTGAGGCTCGTCATATCGTTTAAAACGATCAAAAACAACCATATGATAGTTTTTAACTATCATAAATTGATATTCGATCGATTATAACAATTAATAACCGATCGATATCGCGATTTCAATCGTTATAATCTATCAATAACTCATTATCGATCTTTTATATCGATCATTATTTCAAGTTCTGATAGCCTTGCAACGCCGAGACCGACGCCATGAGTTTGGTGCAGTAGGACGTATAAAACGAAGCAAAGCTCTGTGAGCGGGTTCAGTCTCTTTAACTCATTTACATGGAGGAAGTAAGAGTGGAAGCAACAAGTATCGTTTTTTTAGTGGTGCTCTTCGTCATTATCATGACCGCAGCAGATATACAGAAGAAAAAGCACTACAACAGCTTTACGGAAGTTCTGGACGGCGACATTATTTCGTATGAATGCCAGCAGACAGGTATTGTAATTGATACTCAAAAACATACTGTCCGTATTTTCAATAAAGATAAAGACAGCACATATACTTTTGATGAAATCCGGGAAATAAATTATACGCTTTCAGAGGGTGGTAAGTTTTACGGCAATGGAACATTACGAGGTATGAATAATGCGGCTATTGCTAACTGGAGAGAACAACTTTCAGCGAATAAACGGTCTGGCCTAAATATTTTAACCGATGATATTAAAAATCCCATGTGGAAAGTTAATGTTCCCCTGAAAAATAAAAGCACTTCAAATCACGAACTTTGTGAGCGATGGATGCTGGTATTTAAAAAGTATGTTTTCTGAGTCTCACCTTTCATCTATTTATGGAACAAAAATGAAAAAATTATTACTTGCTATTTTTATCATATTACCACTTGGTGGCTGTACGGTTCATGGTAATAAATCCCTAACTGATGAAAATCATCAAACGGTTAAATTAAAAATCGTCAAGGGGAAAACTACCCAACAAGAAATTCTTGCTGCCTTTGGAGAGCCTCAGACACGCGCTACGAATGATGGGCAGGAGATGTGGAACTACTCAAGTATGACGGGAGAAAGCCAACTATCTAACTACATACCGGGCCTTGCTCTATTGACCAATAGCAGCACGGCACACATTAAATCACTGGATATCTGGTTTAAGGGTGATGTTGTGGAACGTTATGATTTTCGTCAGACTGCAAGTAAGACATCTCGTGGCCTGCTTGATTAATATGTGTATATATAGGCCACAAATAGTTGTGGCCCTTTTCCGTTATCATCTATTTTTGTTTATATAAATCGTAGGAACTTAATTTTTTAGATTTCTCATAGGCATTTTCAATGTATAAAGATACATCTGCTAAAAATCGGTCTTCTTCTATCAATGAAATATAAGAACCAGTCAATTGATCATATGATTTGCACTCAGGGCAACAATATTTATCTTCTGAAGTTAAATTAAACCTATTATTATTAATAATGTCATATAGTTTAGTTGTGTCAATAGTTCTTGATGAACATCCATCAGGCTTGATTGAAGAAGATACTAACCAGTCATAGCTATTATTAACCTTCATTATCACACCAACAATGCCATTAGTTCGGGAAGTGGTTCCTCCTCTCTTGTATTCTTTCAATGCATATTCAATTTCCCAGTCAATCCATTTACTTTTAATCATATTCGGGGAAATAATAACGATTAAAACAGATGTCCCGAAAATCATATTTTTAAGATTGTTCTTTATATTATCTACTGTTGTATTACTTATATCAGGAGACTCCGATGTTTCCCCTTTATAGTAAACAGCATCATCACCTAATGCCTTGACAATTTTGTCTCTTAAATCCTGTGCTTCACTATATTTATATGATATGAATGTTTCATGAGCCATAACTTCACCTAATATATTATTTATTCAGTTTGTTTATGATTTTTATTACAACTTCTATTGTTTTTTTTACCGAAAAATCTTTTTCAGTAAGCTCAGACAAATCATTATATATCCATTCATTACTTCCATAATATTTCTTAGGATCTTGTGATATTTGTTCAAATATATATTTAGACATATACCCGGTATTGGGTAAAGGAATTGGTACAAGGCCATGTTGAACAGCAATCTCAAACTCTCTAAATACTCCCCTAGCATTTACTATATCATTATTTTCCTCTTGTTTATTTCCAAAAATAAACAATGCAATACCACCAAGAGGAATCATTCTCTGTCTATACTCCTCCCAAAGTTCTTGAATATCTTTCCCCTTACTGACAGTTTGTGGAAATGGTCTAACAATGAGCTGTTCTTCTGATAATTTATCTGGCCTACTATAAATTGCATCCAACGCACCATTTATCACAGAACTTCCGACGCCCCATCCAAATCCATTCACTATCCTATAATTATTCTTTATAATCTCATATGCTAATGTGTGAATAAAATCTAATGCTTTAGGTCTTTCAAGATCCCCATATTTTTCTGCACTACCAGAAATAAATATCGTTTTCTTTTTAAATGATTGCTCTATCTTAGCTAGAATTTTAGGGATGTCAGAATATTCATCTATTAATAATACTTGTATACCAAATCTCTTGAGATCATCGATTCGCAGTTTTTGTTTTCTGATCTTATAATTTACTGTTTCTTCATCATCTAGGGAATTATTAGCCTCATTCTTCATAAAGCAATAGTGTGTCCTCTTGTCCCCAGAATGAGTATACAAACGACTCAAAATGTAATCCAGATTTGGGTCGGTAAAACTAAACCCTATGAATAGAAAGGTTTTTGATATTAAATCTCCGCTAAGTGCGGTGATAAATGAAGCGTGTGTTCTGTAGTATTTTTCATACTGCTCTTTATATAAAATAGCCTTGGATGGGGACGAAATATCACCATGCATTTTATATACTATCGCGTCTCGCTTAGGTCGTGTTGTATTTAAATCATCTATGTTTCTTTTTACATCTGCAATTTTGTAAACTTTCCGCAGACTATCTTCAATTAAAGTGTCATAGTTTGTTGTCCAAAATGTCTTAATCGGTAAACGAGCAATTATATTATGAACCTCTGATGGCTCGGCTTGCTCAGAAAACTCTTCGATTATCTTCCTTGTGAGTTTTGTAGCCCCTTTCTTTTCATTAACATGAAATTGAGCAAGCGATATTAGATCGTCTTCTTTATTAATGTCTAAACTAAGCTCTTCTGCTATATCGCTAAGTAATTCTTTCCAATCAACATAACCTTGACTTTTAGACATTCCTGCGCCAGAAAAAATAGCAGCACAATCATTTTCAAGATCTTTAACAAAATCTTTTATGAAAACTTCAATTTCATTACTAAACGTCATTACACTTATCTCCATTTTAACTATTATTCCCAAAAGTAGAGAATAAACCTTTCAACCGGAGTTCATGAAACAGCATCTAAAAATATTCTGCCGGATACGAGTAAAATCATACTGGATATAAAAACAGTTGTCGAGAACTAAAACAATTGAAAACATGGCCAGATGGCATAGATAATATTACATACGAAAATTATTAACCAGATAATATTCACGATGGTGATGTTTCATCGGACATCCTTACATTATAAAGAAAAACCAGATGCATATTTACATCATTTCTTTTCTTAAAATAGCTATAACGCTGGAGGCTCAGCCATTTTGATGTTGCCAATACGTATGGGCAGCCCTCCTTCCTGCTGGCACAACTTCTTAATGGATTGCCACTCCGCTTTTCAGACTCCATGTGAGAAGTGAGCGAATCAAAAGCACCGTCGGCTACGACGATGGTAGGTTCTTCATCTGTTTCATTGCCGATCGACTCCGTATTTGTGCTTTCAGCACGTTCTTCTTCCAGTTCAGCCAGACTCGCTTTCAGCTCATCAAGGCTGCTGGCTGCGTCTTTTGGTGCATAGAAGAACAGCCCGCTAATGAAGATGGCTTCCATAACCTCTCTAAAAGAAAACGAGGTATCGCCATAAACAAAGCAACTGTGCTTGGAACTCTTCACACCCGATACGTTTTTCTTCAGCAAACCGTCTTTCGGTGAAGTCATTAATGTCTGTTTGCTATAGAGGATTACAGGAAGATTTTTAATTTGTTGAACATCGCCGCTGATACTCCAGCGTTCTTTATCTCCTTTGATAAAGCCGGAAGCATCACAGCTACTTTCTATGTCAAACTCATCAGTCGGGAAGCGCTCGCGATTAAAATAGGTCGAAAAATCCTCCCCTTCTTCCATATCCTGACGCTTGTAAGCGCGATAAACCGAGCTTCGACGGTCAATTCCGATCCATTCAATATCCCATGCCGTTGGCCCGGACGGTTTTCTTACCTCATCTATATAAGCACCAACATCTCTGTCCAGATAAGCTGCTAACAAAGCCTTCCATGGTTCTATTGCCAGAAAGATACTTGCCAGCGTTGTTCCTTCTTCAATCAGAACGGTATGGTGGAAGAACCGGAGAAGAAAGAACGGATCGGTATTGGCTATGACGTTCTGGATGGATAGCAATGGAACGGCAGCGGTTTCATCGTAATTGGATTGAAACCGTAGTATTGCATCGGAACAAAAATTAACTTACCTTCCATTGCTCATCCTTCTCCTGTAGTTATCAGACTAAATATTTTACCAGATCATAGGTTATTATCGCATTTTGCTTTTTACTGATTCATATTCGTTGGTGTGATCCTTAAAAGTGCTTATTGCTTTGGGCAATGACCTGTTAAATAAACCATTAATCTCCTGTGATGCTTTTCCGTTTCTGACAACCATAATATATCCAAGAGTCAGATCTTGTCTTATCATTGGATTCAATGATTCTATACCTATGCTAATCCCCGTATTTTTGTATTTAGCAACCGGATACCCAACTGAACTATGGATAACAATATTGCCGCTATCTGCAAGCCTTGATAACATTCTGTCGCTGTATATCGATTTTCTTAAATCCTCTAAAACAGGGATATAGTGTTTATCCATTGTTCCTGTTAAAGTTGTAGGTATATAGATCTTTGTTTTTATTTTTAGCATGATATTTTCCTGTTATTGTTTTTATTTAATACCATGCAACTGATCGTAATATCAAAGATATTTATTATGTTCAATATAACTTTTAAAACATCTGCGATTTTATAGTTTCTTCACTCATCTGTGTGAGTTATGAAACCAAACGAATATAAATATTTTTCAACCTGTCTTTATCACAACGACTTACAGACTCTGATAACAGATAATGACTATAATTATTGACACAAATATTGTTGCCGTTTTCAAGGGTTAATTTCAATCCAAGTTCTGTATCTTCAACTTTGTTTATAATACAGATCATAAATGGTGTTTTGTCATGTGGATGGAAGAGTGTGATCATTTTGATATTGTTCATTGTGTTTGTCCTTTTTTATTTATTACTGGTTAATACTCTATCGCAAGTGTAAAAATCAAATATATTTTCATTTATTAATGATTTTACTTCTTATTATTAAACTTCTTTTTGAAAAGATTTTTATCTCTGTGCTTATGCACGGCTACGCCCTAAAACTGACATTTTGTATTTTATTTTACTACTATGAGGTAATAAGTGAATGTATTCGATCATAGTCAGATCTATTTTCCTTTTAACTTTTAATTCGGTTCCTATGTTTGAACATAGCATTCCTCCTCTGACATATAGCATTTGCTCTTAAATGTATAGGAAAACTATATCTTTAGTAGCAGCACTTCGTGATTGTTGCCAACAATCACTTTGCTGAACAGGGCTTGTCCCTGTTAATTATGGATTTATCCAAAAAAAGATCGCGTCGAAGACGCATATAAAGTAAAAGGAAAATTAATTAAGCTCTCACAGTAAATGCAGCGGTTCGTGATTGTATGCAACAATCACTTCGCTGTAATAACATAGTAAGGAAGATAAAGTTCAATAACGTTAGTAGGTGCCATTTATATAAGACACCAATCAACTAAAAAGAAGAACTGTTTTCTATATTTCATCCTTTTAAACGTCATCCAAAGCTTCGCTATTTGAATAATGAAGAAGAAAAATGCTCTCAAGCCAGTTATAGCTTAAAACAAAGTACGCACTCTCGGGAGTTAAAGTCCCGAATCCCGGTACTTAAGATGATAATCATTATCAATAATAAAAAATAATACAGCTCCTATTTTTACTTATTTCAGAACTTGAAGTTTTTAATAACCAAACTTCAAGTATTATTATTTTTATAAAAACTGCACTTAAAATATTGACTAACTAAAAATAGTACGTTATCTACTTTATATAAAAAGAATAAAGGGGAAAGTATTATGTTAGATAATAAAATAAAAAAATCAAGAAGAGGTCTACCTCGCCATGTAAAAAACCCATTCCTTAATGATACAAATATACATACAAAAACAGGTATCAGACGTATCACAACAGGAAAAGATCGCTTAGCCGTAGTAAATGAAAATACAGGAGAACAGGTTGGGCATGGTGGTTTCTTTCAGTCAATGGAAGTAGACAAGACACAGTTCGTGAAGCTTTATGTGGATGGCGTATCAGCTATTGAGGGTTTATCCTCATCCGGTAAGAAAGTATTTAAGATACTGTATCTTGCTATTAGAGACAATAAAGATACAGATACGATATTAATGTCATTCGATATTGTTGATCAAGAGATTGTAAAAATATCAAGAACGACATATTTCAAAGGGATGAAAGAACTTGCTGACAAGAAATTTATTGCTGAGACCATGATACAGAACTATTATTTTATTAATCCAGACTATATGTTTAATGGTGATCGTTTAACTTTCATGAAAACTTATTACTTGAAGGGTAAAAAGAAAACAGCGAATAATAAAAATTAATTACCAACGGGAAAACAGGTTAAAAAATCGCCGTAATAAACTACGATTACATTAAAGGTATTTTCTTGCCAAGAGAGAAACATCACCAATTTGACACCTGAACCATATCTCGTAATATAAATATATCAACCATTTTATTTACGAGGTATTTCTTATGAGAAAAGTAAAAACAGACAACAGTGATTTAATCGAATACGTAAATACAGTTAAAGAACTAAAAAATCACATTCCAATAGAAGAATACAGAAATGAATATCGTAAACTGCGTTCCGATGATATTCCATTGGTTAAAGCTCAGAAATTTAAATCTGCCCATACCGAACTTCGCAGACTTGAAAAAAAGAGAGAGTCTCTTATTGAATACTTTATTGACGAGTTAAATCCCATCAGCAGTTCAAAAGCTAACACATCAGCGAGATCAACTAGTAATCTCGATTTATTTAACGAACGCGTGTTATACCGTAAGGCTATTTCAGAAAAGAGTGATGAAGAAATAGTAGCCTTGGTCATAAAACAACGCACAGAAGCCGCTGTTGAGTTCCAACGTTCAATTGAACATAGTCTTGAGCAACTATCTCGTATCTCGTCAGAGTTCGAACCAGCAAGCCAAAAGCGCAGGAAAATGTCTCTTTAAAACGACTCTATGCTATTCGTGTGAAATGTGATGTATTAGATTGCTTATGCAATAATGTTTACTATATTATTTACTGACTGTTTTTTTTGATTTTTCCAACAGCACCGTAAGCATTATTTTTATTAATCGCCTATTTTAAAACACCGGATGACATACTATGAGTGAAGCTCTCAAGGCACTGAACAATATTCGTACACTTCGCGCACATGCTCGTGAAACAGATCTGACAACTCTGGAAGAGATGCTGGAAAAGCTCTCTGCTGTCGTTGAAGATCGCCGTGAGGAAGAAAATTCAGCCCGTAAAGAACAAGAAGAACGTCAGGCTAAACTGGAAGCCTTCCGCCAGAAATTGTTAGAAGACGGTATCGATCCTACAGAACTACTCGCTGCTGTTAGTTCATCCCAGCCTAAAGCCAAATCAACTCGTGCTCCTCGTCCTGCTAAATACAAATATACAGATGAAAACGGTAATGAGCAGACTTGGACGGGTCAGGGCCGTACTCCTAAAGCAATCGCCGCTGCTATCGAAGCTGGTAAGACACTGGAAGACTTTGCAATCTAACCGCTACAGCATATCCGGGCTTCACTGTTCTCAAGATAACAGGCCCGGAAAATATTCGATTTTTCATCCAAGGCTATCCCAGTCTGGCAGGTTGTTAACGACCTTTCGCCACCAATGATACGCAGCCATAAGAACACCAAAACAAATACCTGCGACGACGCTTGAGACAAATGCAGTGCCCGGTTGTATCCCTGTATCCTTCCAAGTAAAAAACCACATACAGATCCCCCATGCCGGACCAAACCATCCACCCATCAACAAAGTGATTTGCCAGAATGAGGCAAAAGGTAGCGGTGGTATCTTGAGTCCAGCTTTCCATGCGAGGTGTAGCAAAGGAGGGGCATAATTACTTCGCCACATCTTCTTGCTTTCCATGATGGCAATAGCGTGTTTCTTTTTAGCTTCAAAGCCCATACGGTTCCCTCCAGCTCCACCTTTACTCATCTATCGATAAAAAGCCACAATAGACAATAATGATTATCAATTCCATGTATGTAAGTCAAAAATAACTCAAATAGTCATTCCTTTAGATCTTCTGGCGAAACCCGGTCACATGCCATTTTCTCAAGCATTCTTTGTAATCTTTTCATTTTCAACTTACGCGCTTTTTTCTCACCAATCTCCTGATAGTATTCTTCACGACGTTCGTTGACCACGCTCCTGAAATTTTTCAAAAGCTGTTCAAGTGTTTTGATGTCAGTAGTTGCGGCTTCCGCTTGGATTTTTTTATACATATACATCACATGAAATTCATCGATCATTTTTTAGCTCCTTGAATAGACAAATAATATTTGTTATCAGCCCCAAGAAGGGGCCGATAGACACCAGAACATATCAACATATTGATTCCGCCAGAACCGTATAATGCATTTTGGCTAATGCCTGCTTAACCCCCTTAAAATCCACCTCAGATAGTTTTTCAGCCGCGTTCTTTTTCCATGCTTTTTTCAGAAGATGTTTCTCCGCATTTCTCATCGCCAGATCGATTAGCCTACAGACAAACTCATGATCCATTACATGCGTTATAATCATATTACTGGTCGTTTTATCCTTTGAGTTAAAAAGCTCCGCGTAGATATGCAAGGACACAACATAAAAGATTTCAGTATTTTTATTTTTAAATGTATTCATTGGCTTTTCCTTTTGGTTAATATTAAAAATGAAATGCTGTAGCATTAGCGGTATACACACTTATAGACAATCCAAAGCTGACGAAGGTGTTGTTTTACCTTACTGTGGCTTACTTCTCCATAAATCCGATTCCTTTGGTCTTCTTCTGTGTCATCATAAAAATGATATCTCGTTTTTTTAATGATACTTTCCATAATGTCATTCATATTGTATTTATTGTTGAGAAAATAATAAAAATCATCTGGTGCATTCCTCTGCAATTCGTCCATATAGTTCCTAAAATAACATTCGGCTTGTTCAATAAACTGTTTTGTCGTAATAAGTTCTATCTTCATATTCTTCTCCATTATTATTTAGGATAATAAAATGCCCTGTGCGAACAGTTATCTGTTCGACACGAGATCTTGTTTCTGTTTTTATGCAGCGTTCTGGCGTGAGTTTCGAATAGTCGTTTCAATCCATTCATCAATCTCACTTTCAACAAAAGCAACACACCTCGGACCTATTTTTACTCTGTCAGGAAAGTTTCCTTCCTTAATACGCTCATATAAAGTCGTGCGACTGAATCCCACTCGATTTAAAACATCAGGAACGCGGATAAATCGTTTTACGCTGGTTTCAATATTTTCTTTCATTGTCTGTCCTCTATTATTGTAAGTAATCTCTATGAGATTTCGCTTTTCTCTATGTTGTTTCGACGTGAACAATGATAGCGATTTTGCTTATGGTAATTTAGGGACGTTCAAAGAAGTTTTTTTTGAAAAATTCGAAGGGGCACGGATGGAAAGATAACGGTTAACACTGGATGAGATCACGTTCGCTCGGAGCGAACGTAACCCTTTTACTTGGCTTATTTTTTCTTATTCCTGTCGTCTTCTACATGCTTTTCAACAGGGGAGTCTTTCAAGTGGTTGTTTTCCATCATGTAATCTTCAAGCGATTTCAGATAGCTCGCATCCGTCAGAAAAGCCATTGCTAACGGGTAGTCCGTTGCCTTTAGCATTCCTTCATCACGATCGTTGTCGCTGTCCTCGTGAAGCAGCGAAGAAATCAGTGAAAGCGGGATTTTAATGCCGTTATCTTCTCCCCAGAAGATCAGGTCCATCATCGGGATAAGACGATATTCAATGATTTTTCTGAATGTGCTTTTGCCGAAACGATACTCTCTTGGCGCTGGAGACTTCATCTTAAGCTGTCTCTTCCATTGAGGGATCAGCACTTTCAGATGTTCAATGATTTCTTCAGTTGATGCCTCTTCCAGATGAATATCGACAGTAATGCGTGAAAGATTATTAAGGGATGTTTCTTTTAGATACTCGGACAGAAATTCGGATTCGCTTAACGCGGAAAGCTCAGGCGTGGCTTCGGTTAATGCCAGCGTTTTCGCATAAAATTGCGCGTGGCTTCGTGTCGTAGGATTTACCGCGTAGGTTCTGGCAAGCTCATGTCCAAGGGTAGCGGTATCACCACTGAAAAAGATTTCACCGCTGAGGATCTTGTTGCGGTAATCATCCAGCATTAATCGGTTAAAGGTAGGTATGGTGTTCCGGCTCAACAACATTCTGTAAGCCAAGATACGCCGCTCAACCTCAACATAAAACTGCTGTAAGGTGAGTTTCTCTATCGCCTCATATCGTTCCACATCAAACCATGCTTCCAGTGCTTTCCTGATTTCACTTCTTTTCATCCATCCTCCAACAATCCATTTCCTTTGATATATCTTCACAGGATCCGTTTGGAACAATTGAAGTTCAACTGTTTTGTCATCAGAGACGGGGGAATGGCTAAGTTGTTGTTAAGAGTGTGAACTCGAGAGCATAAAAGTGGATGCCCGACGCGCGGCAAAATGGTAAAAAACAGCATCAGTAGTAAGAAAAATTGAGCGAGAGAAAGGAATTTTAATGCAGGGATTTATGCATGACAAAATCAAAAATACTTTGTAAGTGATTGATTTTGTTGAATGATTGGCGGAGAGAGGGGGATTTGAACCCCCGGTAGAGTTGCCCCTACTCCGGTTTTCGAGACCGGTCCGTTCAGCCGCTCCGGCATCTCTCCGTTCAGATGGTTGCCATGATGCCAGGAAATTTGGCATTTTAACAGTCCCTGTCCGTGCAATTTTGTTCAAGTGACGAGTTTGCGAGCAAAACGATGATTAAGTGGCCCTGGAAAGTACAAGAATCAGCACATCAAACTGCCCTTCCCTGGCAGGAAGCACTATCGATCCCCCTTTTAACGTGTCTGACGGAACAGGAACAAAGCAAATTAGTCACTCTTGCCGAACGTTTTTTACAGCAAAAGCGGCTTGTTCCTTTACAGGGCTTTGAACTGGATTCATTAAGAAGCTGCCGGATAGCACTTCTATTTTGCCTACCCGTTCTGGAGTTAGGACTGGAATGGCTGGATGGTTTTCATGAAGTCTTAATTTATCCTGCGCCATTTGTGGTCGATGATGAATGGGAAGACGATATCGGTCTGGTGCATAACCAACGTATTGTTCAGTCAGGTCAGAGCTGGCAGCAAGGGCCTATCGTTTTGAACTGGTTGGATATACAAGATTCTTTTGATGCTTCTGGTTTTAACCTGATTATTCATGAAGTCGCTCATAAGCTGGACACCCGTAACGGCGATCGCGCCAGCGGAGTTCCCTTTATTCCGTTGCGTGAGGTTGCTGGCTGGGAACACGATCTTCATGCTGCAATGAACAACATTCAGGAAGAAATCGAATTGGTTGGCGAGAATGCGGCGAGCATCGATGCTTATGCTGCCAGTGATCCTGCTGAATGTTTTGCCGTACTTTCTGAATATTTCTTTAGCGCCCCAGAACTTTTTGCTCCTCGTTTCCCTTCATTGTGGCAACGTTTCTGCCAATTTTATCAACAAGATCCTTTGCAGAGACTGCATCACGCTAATGATACAGACTCGTTTTCGGCGACGAATGTTCATTAATTAACAACTTTGCAGATTAATTAACCAATTGAAATGACTTATGAAATTTATTGTTGACAGACAAGGTACCGCTAAGTAATATGCGCCCCGTTCACACGATTCCTCTGTAGTTCAGTCGGTAGAACGGCGGACTGTTAATCCGTATGTCACTGGTTCGAGTCCAGTCAGAGGAGCCAAATTTTAGTCT